>NZ_AP021973.1 GCF_014168815.1 Klebsiella sp. WP3-W18-ESBL-02 | reverse complement strand
CTCTCTCGTAAATTCTCGCGCCCAATCCCCCTCGCAAAACCTCAGAATTCACGTAACGCACCGCGATTTCGGCAACCATCAACCCTAACGTCCTTATGTTGTTGGGTTTGCCGCAGAACAATTTATTCATTTAAAATAGATTTAAACGAAGCGGGAAACCGCAGACGTAAAAAAACCGACTGGTGAGGTCGGCTTTTTTACGGTTCCGGTGCGAGCTGGTAACTCAGCCCGGAAGGGAAACTCTCTACAACTGACAATAGTATGATAATCCGTGAAGCCTGATTATGCAATATGACGGGCAGTGACTGTGCGTTAACGGTTTGCCTGAACGTTAGATAAACGTATAATCAGAGGGTTAGCTCTGTGGTGAGTCTCTCCCTGCATTCCGCTAAATGCGGCATGAACAGGTTCAAAGTCCTGACAGGTAATACAGGTGGTGCTGGTTATCTGTGCTCTGGCAGGAGTGAGACTCTCTACAACTGACAAGACGAAGAGAAGCCGTGGTGACAGGCAGTGTAAGAGCAAGCCACGGTGTCTTTACTCCATTTATGGAGAAAACGGATGATTAACCTGTTAATCATCGTTCTGAGGGCGGTAGCGGCGCTTGCAAACGCGCTGATTGCCATTCTGGAACTGATCCGCCAGTTCATCGACTAATGAACACGGAAACGTAATTAAGGCCGGAGGAGCACCACCTCCGGCCTTTAATAAAAATATAGTTTAGTTACAACATTCACTAGTCTGTACTAACCACCACACACCTGACCTTCTGCGCACAAGTTACCTTTAATCACTCCTAAACAGGCATTTCATGAAACTCCCCTGTTCTTGCATCGGTAACAATGTGCGTAATAGGGTCCGCTTGGAAAACGGAATCTATGGTCACTCCCGTTTTTGCAACACCGATTTTGACGACAAGTTGGCTTGCTTGAATCTATCCGGCGTCTGAATGGGATTTTATTCCCGCGCCTTGATGAGTTCCGCGCCTGATGAACCTCCAGAAAATATACGGCTTCAATGAGCCTTTCCGTTTTACAGGTTCCTCAACAGGCCGGTGGGCCGTTAGTATCATCAATATCAGTATTCGCAAAACCAGATCAGTAATTCTTTAAACCGGTGTATTTCTGCCGTTATGCTACATAAGTTTGCTGTCGTGCCGTTAGGGCCCAGGCTATTCTGGCCAGCTTGTTTGCCAGAGCACAAGTGACGACAAAGTTGCTTTTCCGGCACAGTAAATCCCTGACCCAATCGGCCAATTTGCCAGACTGGTGTTCCAGTTTTTGTATGAATACCCTGGCACATTGAACCAACAAAGTTCGGATCTTTTTATTACCTCGCTTACTAATTCCCAGCAATGTCGTCCTACCTCCCGTGCTGTACTGCCGAGGTACAAGCCCTGTTGCCGCCGCAAAGTCACGGCTGCTGGCGTACTGCTTCCCGTCGCCAATCTCAGTTGAAATAGTACTCGCTGTCAGTGTTCCGACGCAGGGAATGCTCAGCAAGCGCTGTCCAACCTCATCTTCGTCCAACTTTCGTTTCAACTGGGATTCCAAATCTTTAATCTGCTCAACAAGATAGTGATAATGCTGTTGTAATTTCAGCAATAACTGGCTGAGGTAAAGAGGCAAACTATTATCCTCAAGAATGGTACTCAGTCGGCTAATAACGGCAGCTCCTCGGGGAACGCTAATGCCAAATTCCAGCAGAAAAGCATGCATTTGATTGGTTGTTTTTACCTTATCCTGAACCAGGGATTCACGGACACGATGCAGAGCCCGCATTGCCTGCTGAGATTCCGTTCTGGGCTGCACAAAACGCATAGACGGACGCGATGCAGCTTCACAAATAGCTTCGGCGTCGACAAAGTCGTTTTTATGGCACTGTTGCAAATAGTCGGTGGTGATAAACTTATCATCCCCTTTTGCTGATGGAGCTGCACATGAACCCATTCAAAGGCCGGCATTTTCAGCGTGACATCATTCTGTGGGCCGTACGCTGGTACTGCAAATACGGCATCAGTTACCGTGAGCTGCAGGAGATGCTGGCTGAACGCGGAGTGAATGTCGATCACTCCACGATTTACCGCTGGGTTCAGCGTTATGCGCCTGAAATGGAAAAACGGCTGCGCTGGTACTGGCGTAACCCTTCCGATCTTTGCCCGTGGCACATGGATGAAACCTACGTGAAGGTCAATGGCCGCTGGGCGTATCTGTACCGGGCCGTCGACAGCCGGGGCCGCACTGTCGATTTTTATCTCTCCTCCCGTCGTAACAGCAAAGCTGCATACCGGTTTCTGGGTAAAATCCTCAACAACGTGAAGAAGTGGCAGATCCCGCGATTCATCAACACGGATAAAGCGCCCGCCTATGGTCGCGCGCTTGCTCTGCTCAAACGCGAAGGCCGGTGCCCGTCTGACGTTGAACACCGACAGATTAAGTACCGGAACAACGTGATTGAATGCGATCATGGCAAACTGAAACGGATAATCGGCGCCACGCTGGGATTTAAATCCATGAAGACGGCTTACGCCACCATCAAAGGTATTGAGGTGATGCGTGCACTACGCAAAGGCCAGGCCTCAGCATTTTATTATGGTGATCCCCTGGGCGAAATGCGCCTGGTAAGCAGAGTTTTTGAAATGTAAGGCCTTTGAATAAGACAAAAGGCTGCCTCATCGCTAACTTTGCAACAGTGCCCCGTCGGCCATTGCCCGCCTTGGGATAAAACGGCTCGATGACAGCGGTCATATTCTGCCATGGCAGAATCTGCTCCATGCGGGAGAGGAAAATCTCTTTTCGGGTCTGACGGCGCTTAGTGCTGAATTCACTATCGGCGAAGGTGAGTTGATGGCTCATGATGTCCCTCTGGGATGCGCTCCGGATGAATATGATGATCTCATATCAGGAACTTGTTCGCACCTTCCCTAAGTCACCGGCGGCTTGCCTGCCACACATTGAACATTACAGACCAATTAGCACTTTGTCACCGGGGAAAGATGTAAAGATTATGTATAAATAGATTGGCTTAGAAGTGACATTTCAACTTTGGAGAAACAGGTGACATTTTAAACTTGCTTTAACAAAATTTTGGGACTGACCGAAACAAAAAGGCCAGCCCCGGAGGGCTGGCTATTCAGTACAGGGCAATGACAGGTTTCTTGATGCCGCAGGCGTGAGCGTAGCGGGTCAGTGTGTCGATGCTGGCTTTGGTGATGTTGTTTTCCAGGCGAGAAATAACCGGAGGTGTAACCCCCATGCGTTCAGCAACCTGCGCTTTTGTCAGGTTGTCATGCTTGCGCCATTCAGCAAGCAGCTCCCTGAGCTTTTCCTTACGTTCTTCTTCCTGCCATGCAGCGCGATATTCATCGTCCTGCATCCACTCGTTATGCAGTTCTTTATGGCTTACCAGTTTCATTAAGTACCTCCGCTAACCGCTTTTTGGCGAGATCGATTTCTTTCGCTGGCGTTTTCTGTGACTTCTTGATGAAAACACGGAGCATGATGATGGTATTGCCTTTGTGGTATACCCAGATTCCCCTGGCTATGTCCGTCCCCATCGTGCGGATCTCAAAAAGTCCATCGCCCAGGGGCTTCGTGTCCGGCTCCCGCAGTAATCGGGCGTCATACTCCAGTTTGCCGATGAGACGGTCAAACTTCACCCTGATTTTTACGGGTAATGCTGTGGCTTCTTCCCTGGCTTCCGGGTGATAAACAACGCTAAACATGTGACCTCCCATTTCTATTAATATTAACCTATAGGCTAATTTCAGACAAGGTAGAATTAACCTATAAGCTAATTTTGTTGGCAGTTATCGTGGCTACCCGGTCACTACCCTGTTAGCGTGAGTTTTCGTTCCACTGAGGAACGGGGATTTATGCGCGTTAGCGCATGTAAGGCGGCAGGATGAAATGACAGGTAGCACCGAGGGTTAGCCGCCGATACCAGTGAGGGATCGAAAGGGATCGCCTATCCATCCCTTCACCCTGCAAAGCCATATTCCGCTAAAAGCGGCTCAGAGGCTTTTGTGCGCGGTCGGAGTGGTCACAACAAGGCCGAAGCCGCAGTTGGGGCGTATCTCCGCGTTAGCGGGTCGTAAGAGCCGCTTACGAGCGTGTAATCTAATTCTTCAGCGATATTTGCTGACGTATCCGGCGTGGCCGGATTTGTCCAATCCCTCGATGGCTAACAGGCGAGCTGTTAGCCATCGAGGGATTCCGTTCTGAATGCCCCGCGCTTTAGCGTGGGGAGCTACTTTTGAGGCGCTCGCGCCGATGCTGTTCGGTTATCCACTTTTTAAAGGGGATAACAGCAATGTCTTTTATTTTTTGGTTTATCTTTTAATACGTAAGTAATTAAAAGATAAACCAAAAGAGTATTTGCGCCATCTCGTTTGCACTTCATTATCACTTACCCACAAGCTATACAGCAGTTGTGGTGGGTCTACGCCGGAACCGCCGAAAAATCCGTCATTCCTGTAGGCGGGATGGGTTGGATTTCGAAAATTATTGTACGTTAAGGCTGTTTTTTGTACTGAGGTTTATTGCAGACGTGCAGAATCCCCGCCAGCTAAGGCGGTAGTGGGGTTCGAGGTCCAATGATGTAAAAAACCACGCTAAGAGGTTAATTCATTGTTTGTATTCAAATTTAATGGTCTTAACTCGCCCTTCAGAATATCTTCCGGTAACGAAAACGTATAATGTCCCAGCATATTTATATGGCCATGTATCAGCGGCGATAATCTTGCCAGATGCTCCTCTTCAGGTGTTTCCCCCGATTTGCGAAGATGTGACAACGCCTCCTGCATGTAAAGTGTATTCCACAGCACAACCGCATTGGTCACCAGACCCAGAGCACCGAGTTGATCTTCCTGCCCTTCACGGTAGCGTTTTCTAATCTCACCACGTTGTCCGTAGCAAATGGCTCGAGCCACTGCATGGCGTCCTTCTCCCCGGTTGAGCTGAGTGAGGATCCGACGCCGGTAATCCTCATCATCGATATAGTTGAGAAGATACAACGTCTTGTTGACCCGGCCCACTTCCATAATCGCCTGAGCCAGACCAGATGGTCGGCTACTTCTCAACAGTGAACGAATAAGCTCTGATGCATGGATGGTCCCAAGCTTCAGTGAGCCCGCCATTCGCATCATTTCATCCCATTGGGATTCTATTTTTGACAGTTCAACACATCCCCGGGCCAGCTCATTCAGGGCACCATAATGTGCCGTTTTATCTGCCCGCCAGAATATCGCCCCGCCTGCATCGGCCAGACGAGGGGAAAACTGGTAGCCCAGTAACCAGAACAGGCCAAAAATGATATCGCTGGATCCTGCCGTGTCCGTCATAATTTCTACCGGATTCAGCCCGGTCTGCTGCTCCAGAAGCCCTTCCAGTACAAAGATGGAATCACGAAGCGTCCCGGGAACTACAATGCCATGGAAACCGGAGTATTGATCGGAGACGAAGTTGTACCAGGTGATACCGCGTCCTGAACCAAAGTATTTACGATTTGGTCCGGAATTAACCGTTTTAACCGGTGTGACAAAACGCATACCATCTGCGGAGGCAACCTCACCACCTCCCCAGTACCCCGCGAGCGGCAGCGTGGACTGAAAATCAACCAGCCGTGCATTAGCGGTGACCAGCGTTTCTGCCCTGAGATAATTTTGTTTAACCCAGCTCAGACGATGGCGAGTAAGCGCGGGAATATTATGCTTTATCAGGGGTTCATGCCCTATATTGCAGGCTTCTGCCAGCAGTGTTGCGCACAGACTGACCTGGAGATCCTGCGCCCGAGCACCTGATTCACTGACGTGGCTGAATTCGCGGGTAAAACCGGTTCGGGCATCTATTTCAAGCAACAGCTCCGTCAGATCAACCGGAGGGATCAATTCTCTTACCCGACGATTCAATTGTATCAGTGCCGGTGGCTCATCCAGTTTATCCAGACTGCTAATCGTCAGTGAGGGATGCTTACCTTCATTGCTTATGCTGACCGCTGCGTTGCAGGCAAAACGTGAAGCCACTGATTTCCATGTGTCATCAAGCCGCGTAGCCAGTTGTTCTGCTGCTTTAGTTCCGTCTGATGGATGACCCAGCGCCCGACATACCGGGATGCGTTGTGCCTGCCATTCAGCTCCCTGAAGCAATTTTTGACGCGGGTCCCCCCACCGATCACTGTTCTCCAGCCAGAGATCACGACGGCGCAAAGAATCTTGAAGGCGCTCGAGAAGACACAGCGAGTAACCCGCTCGTAGAATCCTACCATCTCTGTCGTAGACCAGACGTTTCCATGGGCCGGAAATGATTTGCTCTGGTGCATCGTCGAGAATTCGCTTTTTTGAGCCACTCAGTTCGGCCAGATAATGGATTGCTGACAACGTGAGCTCCCCGGCCGGGGCGGCCTGAAAGTGTAAGTCACGCAACATCGCGGACAGGAAACGCTTCACCCGTCCATATTGTTCCACCATTTCATCCTGAAACTGAGTATCTTGCGGGCGCGCCAGCTCATTTACCTTGCCGACGGATTCAGCCAGTTTGTCCTTTGGTATGCGGCGAAAAATAGCCTGCCGCAGAGCTGCTTCATCGGTGTTCTCATCAAGTAATAACGTGCATGCCCGTGCCAGTAATAGCGGGGCACGATCAAGATCTTTCAGGGTCCTGAGCCGCTTTTTCTGCCCGATATTTTTTGCAGAACGCGTGATATCCAGAATAAGCATATCCAGCACATCCACGGCCTCGTCAAGCGCCGAAATTTCCTGTGCTTTCACAAACGCAGTAAGCACGGCCAGTCGCCGTTCGTCAGGCATTCTTGAAATGTATTTCACCGAAGCCATTCCGGCATAACGGGCCAAATTCCGCAGCTGGATGGCAGGCAGACCGGAGAAATTCAACCGGGAAAACTCCATGCTACGCAGTCGGGTATATCGCTCCAGGGCGTCTGTAAATGACGGCCCACTGATAGTGACAGGACCTTTTCGCATCTCCTCCAGCACCGATATACGCTGCCCTTCAGGTATTTCAAGTAAACCGTCCAGTTGTGTTTTCTGCCAGCTGTCAGGCAACAAAGCCAGCCTTCGCCATAATCGTCGACTTGCCCGTTCGCGTACTTCGCCAATCAGCCTTGTCAGAGTCGAGGCTGCGGGTAGCAGGATCTTATTTTGCAGCAACCATGCGGTAGCAAAATCAAACAGCAGACCTGGACGCTCATTGCTGAGCCAGGCGCGAGTATAGAGCAAACGCTTCAGTCTGAATGTCCAGGGGAAATCACCAAAATCATGATAATCATAATAGAGCTTGATAAGCCCCTGATGCTCCCAGCGGGTATTTTCTCTTTCAGCATACCGGGAAAGGATCTCTGGTCGGCTGATGTTCAACTGTGCCGCAATGTAAAAACGGATGAATGAGGGAATTTGAAGGGGATCAGGAAGAAACGTTCCCAGAAAGCGCGCCGTAGTCAGCTGAAGTGCAATCCCCAGCCGGTTATGTTTTCCCCGTCGCTGATTAATAAAAGCAAGGTCACGCTCATCCAGATGAAAATACCGAGCCAGCTGAACCTCATTTGGGTCTGCCACATAGCGACCGTAGTTTTCTGTCTGTTCGCTGGTAAGAAAGTCATCACTCATTGCGCATCCTTTCGTAAACGGGAGTTCTGTCCTTTTTTTAACCGTCTCAAATATTATAAATTGTGAGACTGCTCAAAACGGCATCATACATTAGTATCAAAAATCGCGATTTATACCTTATGATACTACGCAGTATCAATATCGATTTATGAGACCAAAATGGCATTATTAGGATATGCAAGAGTATCAACCAGCCATCAGAAACTGACGAGCCAGATTACTGAACTCAAAACAGCGGGAGTGAGGGATGATCGTGTATTTACTGACATGATGTCAGGAGCAACTGATGAGCGTGCAGGGCTACAGAGACTCCTTGCCAGAGCGGAGAAAGATGACATCATCCTCTGTACTAAAATGGATCGTCTAGGACGTAATACCGCTGATATGATTCGTATTGTGGATACTTGCTATAAAAAAGGCATCGCTATCCGATTTCTAGAGAATGGTCTTAGTACTGAAGGCACAATGGGAAAAATGGTTATCCAGATACTAGCAGCTGTTGCCGAGGCGGAACGAGAAAGGATCTTGGAGCGAACTAACGATGGGCGGAAGACCGCTATGATTAAGGGGGTCAAATTCGGAAGAAAGCCTCACAAGAAGGCTGAATTAGCTAATGAATTGATTAATAAGGACGTACAAGTTAAGGAAGTAATGGAAAAAACGGGTATATCAAGGGCGACCTATTTTAGGCTGAAAAGAAAAACAGCTATTAACTCTAACGAAGGATGAATTCAAAGTGAGTCAATACTTAAAGCTTGGAGATGACCAGTCTCCGGTTCAGTTGGATCCACACAGCGAAGTTGGTGCATTTAAAGTTGTTGGACACTGCTCATGGGCAAAACCAGGAGATAAAATCACTCCTGATTTTTTGCGTTTAAGAATAGAACCTTGGTTAACTGCTCTTTTTCAGTCTGAACACCTAAATATACTTATTGGCGCGGGACTTAGTTCAGCAATCCAAGAGTCAGCGACAGGCACGAAACCTCAAGGCATGGGATGGATTAATGATCTCAAAGTTTGCAAGGCTGAAATAGATAGTTATGTAGCTAAAACAGCTGAAGCCTCAGGAAGAGGAAGAGGTAATATTGAAGACCAAATCCGTTCAATTAATGAGTTAATTAAAGGATTAGAGATTTTAACTGCGCAAAATCTCCCACTTCCAGAACCGCCTCCTGGTGCTCTCCCATATCGAAATTTAAAAAGTGAGTTAGTTGAGTTAAATAATGAGCTAACAAGATGTTTGAAATTATTCTCAGATTCAGTTAGTAATGGGGAAAAGTTAATTCGCGATGCAAAAAACGATTTAAAAACACAAACGTTTAATTATTTAGTAAGTTTTTTGATGAGTTTTTCAAGTCGAACAGCGACAAGGGATCGATTACATATTTTCACGACGAATTACGACAGGATAATTGAAGCAGGAGCTGAAATAGCAGGTATTCGACTAATTGACAGATTTGTTGGTACTATAGCGCCTATTTTCAGATCTTCGCGACTAGAAGTCGACTATCATTATAATCCACCGGGTATTCGTGGTGAACCAAGATATTTGGAAGGTGTGGCGCGCTTTACTAAATTACATGGCTCATTGGACTGGTATACTACCGAAGGAGCCATAAGGCGATTTGGATTACCTTTTGGTGCGAGTTCGGTGGAACCCTTTTTACAAGTGGAGGCTGCTGGAGCAGCGAACTATCATCAATTAATGATTTATCCAAACTCGGTTAAAGACCGAGAAACATCAGAATACCCTTATGTTGAACTATTCAGAGACTTAGCATCTGCAACATGTCGTCCTAATAGTACTTTGGTAACATATGGTTATAGTTTTGGAGATGAACATATAAACCGTGTTATTATTGACATGCTGACAATACCCTCAACGCATATAGTAATAATTGCCTACGGCGATCCACTCGGTAGAATTATGCGCTTTGTAAACGAAAGTGGAAGAAAAGCTCAAATATCTTTATTACTTGGTGACCACTTTGGAGATATCAAGAATTTAGTGGATTTTTATCTTCCTAAAGCAGCGATAGACAGATCATCAATTCGTATGGCAGAACTATTGAAATCAAGGGGTTTATATCGTACAACAATTTCAAATAATAGCGAGGATGCTGAATGAACTCATTTCCGATTGAACAAGGTGAGCAACTCAGGGTCGGCACTGTAGATTTTGTTTCACCTAATGAAATTAGAGCAATATTAGAGATTGACTCACCTGATACTGTTGCTTTGAATGCAGGAACGCCTAGAAACTTTCCAAGAGTAAACAGTTATGTATTAATATCATGTGATAATGGTTACTTAGTTGGGCAAATAGAGTGGCTTGCTGTAGAACATTCGCCTTATCCAAAACAAAGAGATGTTCAAGAATTTGGTTTAGTAAATCTACCATTCCCCCGAAAAAAAATAAGTTTGAATCCGGTGGGAATGCTTAAACGTTTGTCCAAAGATGGTACTGATTATTTCAGATTTCAACGAGGTTCTGAATCGTTTCCTTCTATTGGGGCTGCTATTTTACTACCGACAGATTTACAACTTAGATCAATAGTCGAATCTGGAAATAATAGGCGAGTGATCATTGGACAAAGTCCACTTGCGAACAATGCAAATGTAGCTGTAGATCCTGATAGATTATTTGGTCGTCATATAGCAGTGCTCGGAAATACTGGTAGCGGTAAGTCTTGCTCTGTATCTGGATTAATCCAGTGGTCACTCGAATCTGCATTGGAATCACAAATAAAACCAAATGCCAGATTTATCATCCTAGACCCCAACGGCGAGTATGCACGTGCTTTGGGGCCAACGACGAAATTTAAAGGTAGAGTATTTAAGGTTGAGGCTGAAGGCAGTGAAAACCAATTACAAGTACCCTCATGGTTTTGGAATAGTTCGGAGTGGGCATCATTCACGCAAGCAAGTCCTAAAGCACAACTTCCATTACTAAAACGCTCCTTGAGAGCAATGAGAAATGAAGAATTTGATTTACAAAAGAATATAGATATAGAAGTTAAAAAATACCTAGGTACAATTTTGGTTTCTTTAAAAGCGGATAAATCTAAAGGAGCAGCGGCACTTAATGATTTCCCTGGAGCCAAAAATCTTTTGGCTAAAATTAATATTTGGCGTCAGAGTCTGGAAGAATACAAAGCGAGATTAACTACACCATGCCCTGAGCTAGATAAATTAATCATCTCTATTCAAGATTTTTGTGGGCAAAGAGAAGGCAGATATCCAGATTACAATGCTAAAGTTAGCGCAGTTGATAACATCATAAATGGAGTGTTATCTTCATTTCAGAGCCTTGGAGGCGATGAGTGTGAACTCCTTCCTAAAAACGAGGATATCCCCGTCCCTTTTGACGGAAATAATTTAGTCTCCTATTTAGAGGCGTTAGCACAAGAAAATGGTAGCGAGCAATATGTTGAATATCTAGTAGCTAGAATACGCACAATGCTTGCGGATACAAGAATGAAACCCATAACCAATGACTCAGAGCATAGAGTTGACTTGGCTAATTGGTTAGAAACATATATTGGGAAAGATGGTGATGGTGATAGCTGCGTTTCAATTATTGATCTTTCTTTAGTACCAACTGAAATTACTCATCTTGTGACAGCTGTCATTTCAAGAATTATTTTTGAATCATTGCAACGTTATAGACGACTATATAACAAATCTTTACCTACGGTACTTGTTGCTGAAGAAGCACATACATTTATTAAACGGTATCGTGAGGACAGTGAAAATCAGGATGTCGCAGCTGTTTGCTGTCAAGTATTTGAGAAAATTGCACGAGAAGGCAGGAAATTTGGTCTCGGTATGGTTATTTCTTCGCAACGACCATCAGAATTATCACCTACAGTTTTATCTCAATGTAATACTTTTCTTCTGCATCGAATTAGCAATGACAAAGATCAGGAGCAAGTTCATAAAATGGTACCCGACAATTTGCGAGGATTACTCCGTGAATTGCCTTCATTGCCATCTCAACATGCAATACTGATGGGCTGGGCATCTGAACTTCCTGTCTTAGTTAAAATGAAAAATTTGACGAAAGAGCAGCAACCCCATTCTGATGACCCTGATTTCTGGGATGTTTGGACAAGAAAGGATGCTGATGGGAAATTGGTCGAGAGAACGGCCAATTGGGAAGCTGTTGTAAAGGAATGGCAACAAAATTGAACTGAAGTAGGATGTGAAAACGGGAGGGCAGATCGGAATTGAAGGAACTTTATGCAATCAATCTACTTGGTATTGCGTTCCATCGACCATCAGCCCCATGATCATTGGAGTAGCTGTAAATGCAGCACCTAATAATTAAAATAAAACAATAGGTTAACCTATTAACGTGGTTTTTTACATCGTTGGCCCTCAAACCCCTAAAATCAGAAAAGTATCTTTCCAGACCTGTCAAATGGAAGCATTAACAAATCAGTTAACAAAACGGACAATATAGTAAAAAGTGGCTGGTAAGCATACTAACCACCTGATAGGCAGGTAGCAGCATAAAAGGGGAACCGAGTAATGAAAGGCTGTATCACCCGAAAAAGGTGTTTTCAGAGATGCACTATATGATGGAATAACAAGTTTTTGCAGATACTACCGGCGTAGAGGATGTCCCGAACACCTATAGCTGGAGTATCGATATTCACGGCATAATACGAATAAACCGAATGGGATATAAATATGGCAATTATTTTGGGTGTTTTATTTGTGATAACATTAACACTTAGCATCTATCAGTTGCGGAAGATAAGAAGACTATCATCCCGAATTAACACATTGGAATCCGTTATCCTGGGTGAACGGACGGGAAAGACAATTCCTTATGAATCGTTGCACCTTCTCAATATTTTGAGATTACAGGCACGACAATGGACTAGTTCGGAGGAAAATCCCGCTTTATTAACTATCCGGCCAGTTTGTATTGAACTGCTGGATGATTATATGTCTAAACTTTTAGCTTCTATTCCAGAATTGAATTTGATGATAGAACCTCGTCCTTCATATGCATCGCTATACAGTATCAATTCTGTAATGTTCTACATCGATAGTGAGAAACATGAAAAGTTGCCTATTCGCTTTCATTGCGCCAATCAAGACCTGGCAGAGCGCATTGCAAACTTGTTGCTATCGAAGGGCATTGAAGCTCGCGCAGCGATTGAAATGTCACACGTAGATTAGCCTGATATAAATAGATGGGCATTCTGTCCGGGTTGTTTATGCAGCCCTGTTTACAATGCACTGAATAAAACGGACAGCAATAACATAAGCCGTTAGCAAAAACCCCTCAATCAGAACCGTGGAAACAGCGACAGTCGTAAAATCCGTTGTTAGCTTGATCGCTGCTACTATCACCAGTCCGCCAAAAAGAATGCAGCGGGTAGCGATAGTTTCACGTTGAAACCAGCTAAAGAAAGCGCCCGCGATAATGACCAGGGAACAGTAAATCGAAAAAAGAAGTGTCATCATATTCTGTTATCCTATCTAACACAGAAAAAACTGGCCCGAAGCTTTTGAAACATATATGGAAATCAATCAGAGCACGTCTAACGAGCACGGTCTTATATATTCAATAACTATACATGTTGCTTATCATCATAAATGGATTTGGTATAGAGTGGCCAAAGAAAAAGGTAACAACAGTGGCAAGGACAACACAGGCTAACAATATCCACTCAAACTTTTCTGGAATGAATAATACCCGGATGGAACCTGCTGCGATAGTGCCACCAACTAAACCACCAATCAACGCTTCAGAAATTGTTGATAGTTCCATAAATTAAGTCTCCTGGTGTTTGGAGGGCTTCGGGAAGTTGCACCAGCTTATTCGCCAGACGCGTCCACTCACGTTAATAATAAAATCTGTCAGAAAACAACTCTACCAGAACCGTTGAAACTTCGATAAAAAAAGGACGCTGTTTTGAGGGCGTTTTCTATGCAAGTTATTTACAATGTTTCAGGCAATTACTTCACTACCGTAAGTTTTCGTTCGACAAACATTCAGATCCCATAGTTTGCGCTGGAACTGACCTATGTGGACGAGATCTGCTGTAGGTCTGTAGGTCTGTAGGGATTGGGGGCCATAGAGTAAATCTGGCATTTTTAGCTATAAAGTAATGATTGGGCTACACGTATGTAGGTTTTAAGGTTATGTTATCTCTGCCTCGTAATTCTGCGAGCACCTCATTAGGGAATAATATGAGTAACTTAAACCACATGGATAGAACCGTAACACAATACGTAAACACTAAAGTATTAGTGGCGCGTTTAGTACATCTTAGCGCCACTATCAGAAAGCTTGAATCCTACCAATCGTCATCTTGGGCAGATAGAGCTCTCCATGATTTATATGCAGAACTTCAGCGAATTTGGCCACAGGTGGAAGAGTATTATACTCAGATGCCAACATACCAAATGGAACGTGAGTTTTACGCTGAACTCGTGCAAATAAAATAAAGGCTGAAGAGTACCTACGTAGAACTAAGCAGGAACAATAAAACAATTCGTTTTTGGGGAGCCCGGTGGGCTCCTTTTTTGTGATGGTTCAATCCGGTGACGTGGGGTTACCGAGCTGGCGCATTCCCACGATTCGCACCTGATGGATTACCGGTTTTACTTGGTCAGTTCTAACCGGCGCTGATAACGCTCCCAGCGCATGACGAGATTCGCCGGGTCTATCGGACGGCAAAGCCCGGTAATCACATGGCCATCGTATTGCTGCAAATCGGGATCTTCGGCCTGCGCGACAGGGTCAACGTGGACGGTCAACGTCTCCGGGCAAATGGCAAGGACGTTGTCGTCAAACAGCCGGTGCAGATCGATACGAAGCAGCAAGCCATTACTCCAGTGATCCAGACCACCAGCACTATGCTCTACCAGGTGTGCGGCCTCTGTCCTGCGGCGTAAGCTTGCTCCTGTAATCACGCAGCGGTCGTTACAGTTTCGACGGACGGTAGCAGCGAAATCAGCCTGATCCGGCCTGGTCACCACGCAGGTTGTAGAGCCTTCACGTTTAGGGTGCGCCAGGGGCGCAACAGACGGTTCCTGCATGGAGACGCGGGATTGTTCAACTTCGACGGAGATCAGGGCTGGCTGGGGTGCTGGCTGCGATTCTCGCACTACATCGTGCGTAATGCCGTTGGTTTCCGCTTCTTTAAGCTTTCCGACCTGGCTTGCTGCGGCCAGCGCACGGTCACGCGCTTCCTGCTTTTCTTCCTTCGTCCATTTACGTTTGGCAGGTTCGTGTGTGGGAGCCGGGAGATTATCTGGTTCATTGACCGGCACAGGGTCAACCATCTTTTTGCCTTGCATTGACTCAGCCATAAACCGGCGAGCCAGCACATCAGCGCGTAGTCCCGTATCGCGATGCTCATAAAGATAGGTGCGAAATTCCGTCACACGTCCGCCCACCAGCTTAATGGCCTCACTCATTCCGGCCTTGTTGATGGAAGCGCTACTGGTTTTCAGGTTGGGCAAACCGTACTGACGTGGGTTTTCTTTCTGGGTGCTTTCAGCGCCGGTCAGACGGCTCTCTCTGATTTTTCCATTATGCCGGGTCGGTGAATCGCCATTCGGATGTTCAGGAGATCGCCAGGTGTCTGCGGGAGGCGTATACGTTGTACCGTTCTTCTGGGCCATGTAGGCGAGCACTTCCCGCATATCAACACGGGTCTTTTTGCGCTCGGCAATACCTTCATCAATCTGACGTTCAAGATCCGCTCGCTTCTCTTTGTGCAGGCGGCGCGATTCCAGTACGGTTTCGTTATCATTCAGGCGTTCTACTATCTCACCGGTATTTAAATTCTGGTTTGCCAGTTCGCGCACCATGCTCAGCACTAAATCGCCCATTGGATGCCGGGTTGTGATACCCAGGCGCTCAAACGCCCGGTTGGTGATCTCGTTTCTGCGGGTTTGATTGGCCAGTTCCGTGATCTTCTTCAGGCGCTCGATTTCGGCAAGCTGTGCCCGCTTCATCAATTCGCTGCCGGTTAGCATGGCAACAATCTGAACCTGACTCTCACCCTTCAGTAAGTGCTCGGTGATGAATGTAGAAAGAGCTGCCCGCCCACCGTGATTTTTAGGGATACCCAGCGTGGCCAGAATGTCTCTCTTTAGAATATTACGCAGGTTAGCGGCCTTTTTTTCCGCTTCATGTTTGGCCTGCATGTCCCGGCTATGCTGCTTACGTTCGGCCCGGGTTTTCTTCACCTTCACTTTCGTCGTCACTACTCTTTACCTGGCAGGGCATCATCATCATTGATACCGGTCGCGGAGGCCTGCGGTCGTTACCTATCCCCCGCCGCTGGCCGCACATTTGATGGCGAGAGTATACCTGCTCTGTCGGCAGCGCGTCTTTTCTTGTCTTCATATATGCAAAATTAGTCCAACATACAAATGCGATCAGGGTCAACACCCCCGCGTCCACCCTGCAAAGCGCCCTTGACCTTTATACCCACTGAAACCCTCGCGCCCCCGGCCCCTCTTTTTTTTCTCTTTTTTTCTCTCTTTTTCTCATATTTTCTCGCATGGCTCATCCAGCGACCGGAGTCCCTATGTGGGGTTTGCAGGAACCGGACGGAAAGACCGGCACGGCCCGGTTGCCGCAGGCGGGGGAAATGGCCAGACCGGGCACGGCGGTTTCTTTTTAAAATGGTGGGCCCGGGCAGAATGGTTACCCCGGGCACGGGCCCGATCCTGAAAACGACACGGAGGTTTCAGGTACGGCTCCCCTTTCTGCCCCAAGCGAAGCGCAGGGGCAGAAAGGGGAAGTTTATTTGTATGTTGGACTAATAGAGGGTGATGTACGTGAATTCTGCCCGGGTTTTCCCGGCGATTATCCCGGAATCCATCACCGATATTCTTCCCTTTATCCTAATACCGGTGATGGCCACCGGCACAAAATGCAGGGTGTTCCGGCCCGGCGAAGATGCGGCCGCAAACCAGCACGAAAGTGTCGGTCGGAAAAAGGTGAAGCCAATGCTGGTGGCCGCACGGAATTCAGGCGGGCACTCGACGTTACTCACCCACGACTCCGGGTTAACGGTTCGACTCCGGGTAGCCTGGCCCGGGTGAAGCCCGGGGCAGGCTACCCTGTTTTTGTATGTTGGACTATTTTGACGGGTACTGGAGCAAACCACTCTGCCACACGATATGGCATTTAGTTACCGCTCTTGCGGTTCATGGATGAAATAGTCGGTTCTGTCAGGAGGGAGTCAGGGAAATGTGAAGAACCGAAATGGCCACGCTGAAAGATCATGTAGCCAGTTCAGATAAGCAAATTGAGTTAACGCCCTCGCTCATACCGCACCAGCTCTTCAGGTTTAGACAACCACTCTGTAATCTGGTGATCATGCATTGACGTATCGTATTCAAAGTCTGGCGGATAATACATATCGCCAACAAACCACTCTTCCTGCTTTAATTCATCCTCATCTATATCACAACCGCTATCAAGCCAGTCCCATCGGCCTCTTTTGTTAAAAATCACTCTCCCATTCGGCATAAAAGCTCCTTATTCAGTCAGATGGTTACGGTCTCGATATCTCGATGCCAGGTTAACATCGTTCACCAGTTTTACCACGGCTGGACGTTCGGCTTCAGTCCAGGAATCAGGCTGATAGTACACCCGCAGCGATTATCATCAAACTACTTCGCCTCTCAATCCCGCGCTCTCAAATTTCTGTTATGCATCATGCCAGAGTACAATATGAGGACACTATCGCCGGAATATTACCGACCGCCCCGACGATTAACGTTACCGGCCTAAGCTGAGGAAAATGGTTCTATGAAGTCATTTCTGATCAAAATGTCAAACGCGCATAACGAACACATCCGGGAAGTCGCTTCCGTGGATGAAGCTATTCGTATCGCATCCGAAAGAGCAAATGAAGGTTTCTGGCTTCCACCCAGCCGGGTCTGCGAAATGAGCAAGGAACATGAAGGCCGGTATACAGTCGGTGATGATGGCTGGTTCCGCCCCATCGAGCTGGCGGTTCCAGTCGAAATAGAAGAAGTGAAGTCGTCCTACGGGAACGGTGGTTACGACATGATTTCCGTAGGGGCTAAATTTGCCCAACGCGCCAAAAATGTAAAGTTAGCTATTTTCTTGTACCGAGCCAACATCATTGGATGTTTGGATCCTTGCCAATGTATCGATCAACGTTGTGCGTTTTACACTAAAGTTACGACATACAGCGGCTTTGGACATGCCTCCTTTCAGCGCTTCTAAAATAGCCTCCAGCTTTTCTCCCGTAATGGCGGCGGGTCTGCCACCTACTCGGCCTCGTCGACGAGCCGCGGCAAGTCCGGCAATAACTCGTTCTTTCGTCAGGGCTCGTTCGTATTGCGCCAGAGCGCCAAAAACATGGAATAGCAATTCGCCTGATGCTGTTGTGGTATCCATGCCTTCAGTCAGCGAACGAAAGGCCACCCCTTTTTCTTTGAGTGTATTAATGATGGACAGTAGATGAGATAGCGACCGACCAAGCCGATCCAACTTCCAGACAACAAGTACATCTCCCGGACAAACATAAGCCATTGCCTTGGCTAAGCCCGCACGGTCGTCTTTCGCCCCCGATGCATGATCTTCAAATAAATTTCGAGCATCGATACCCGCAGCCAGTAATGCATCACGTTGCAAATTTGTTGTTTGGCGATCTGATTCAGATGAAACACGCATGTATCCTACTAACATAACCGGAAAACCCATGTAATGACGTTCCCGTATATTAGTGGATTACGACATAGTTTTCCGTATATTTTTTGCTATCAAATTATATTCCCGATCTGTCACTTTCAGAAGGCGACAGCACGAAATATCAAAAGTCGACCGCACGGTCTTTTCTGACGTTGGAGTCGCCTCAGAAAACGGAATCTATGGTCACTCCCGTTTTTGCAACACCGATTTTGACGACAAGTTGGCTTGCTTGAATCTATCCGGCGTCTGAATGGGATTTTATTCCCGCGCCTCGATGAGTTCCGCGCCTGATGAACCTCCAGAAAATATACGGCTTCAATGAGCCTTTCCGTTTTACAGGTTCCTCAACAGGCCGGTGGGCCGTTAGTATCATCAATATCAGTATTCGCAAAACCAGATGAATGATTGTTTAAACTGGTGTATTTCTGCCTTTATGCTTCGTAAGTTTGCTGTCGCGCCGTCAGTGCCCAGGCTATTCTGGCCAGCTTGTTTGCCAGAGCACAGGTGACGACAAAGTTGCTTTTCCGACACAACAACTCCCTGACCCAGTCGGCCAACTTGCCAGACTGGTGTTCCAGTTTTTGTATGAATACCCTGGCACACTGAACCAACAAAGTTCGGATCTTTTTGTTGCCCCGCTTGCTAATCCCTAACAATGTCGTCCGACCTCCCGTGCTGTACTGTCGGGGTACCAGCCCTGTTGCCGCCGCAAAGTCACGGCTGCTGGCGTACTGCTTCCCGTCGCCAATCTCAGTTGAAATAGTACTGGCAGTCAGCGTTCCAACGCAGGGAATACTCAGCAAGCGCTGTCCAACCTCATCTTCGTCCAACTTTCGTTTCAACTGAGATTCCAGATCTTTAATCTGCTCAACAAGATAGTGATAATGCTGTTGTAATTTCAGCAGTAACTGGCTGAGATAAAGAGGCAAACTACTGTCCTCAAGAAGGGTACTCAGTCGACTAATAACGGCAGCACCTCGCGGAACGCTGATACCAAATTCCAGCAGAAAAGCATGCATCTGATTAGTTGTTTTCACCTTATCCTGAACCAGGGATTCACGGACACGATGCAGAGCTCGCATTGCCTGCTGAGATTCGGTTCTGGGCTGCACGAAACGCATAGATGGACGTGATGCTGCTTCACAGATAGCTTCAGCATCAACGAAGTCATTTTTGTTGCTTTTAACGAATGGGCGGACAAATTGCGGTGATATCAGCTTTGGAAAATGCCCTAACTCTGCCAGCTTGCGTGCCATAAAGTGAGAACCGCCACAGGCTTCCATCGCGATGGTTGTTGCCGGGCATGTCGCCAGAAATTCGATTAGCTTTGGTCGGGTGAATTTTTTACGGTAAACGGCCTTCCCACGATGATCCTGACAATGAATATGGAAAGAGTTCTTACCCAGATCGATACCAATAAGCGCAATGTTTTCCATGATGGTTCTCCGAATGAAAGCCTGTCCTCAGCATAGTACTGGGAAGGAGGGAGTGACCATCTCATTAAATAAAGCACGCTAAGGCGTAGTTCCCTCGGGCTACACCGCGTCCGCACTGCGCGGTTCTTTCTTCCCTTGCAGTGACGCAATCAGCGGGCAGGAAACGTTCCCCTTCCGCGCATGGCAGGCGCACACCAAATCAGACAGCACGGCCTCCATGCGCGCCAGGTCAGCCATCCTCTCGCGCACGTCCTTGAGCTTGTGCTCGGCCAGGCTGCTGGCTTCCTCGCAATGGGTGCCATCCTCCAGCCGCAGCAGCTCGGCGATCTCATCCAGGCTGAAGCCCAACCGCTGGGCTGATTTCACGAAGCGCACCCGCGTTACATCCGTCTCGCCATAGCGGCGAATGCTGCCGTAAGGCTTGTCCGGTTCCGGGAGCAAGCCCTTGCGCTGATAGAACCGGATGGTCTCCACATTGACCCCGGCCGTCCTGGCGAAAACGCCAATGGTCAGGTTCTCCAAATTGTTTTCCATATCGCTTGACTCCGTACATAACTACGGAAGTAAGCTTAAGCTATCCAATTCAGATTCGAAAGGACAAACGTATGTCTGAACCTCAAAACGGGCGCGGCGCGCTCTTCACTGGCGGGCTGGCCGCCATCCTCGCCTCGGCTTGCTGCCTCGGGCCGCTGGTTCTGATCGCCTTGGGGTTCAGCGGCGCTTGGATCGGCAACTTGACGGTGTTGGAACCCTATCGCCCCATCTTTATCGGCGTGGCGCTGGTGGCGTTGTTCTTCGCCTGGCGGCGCATCTACCGGCCGTCAGCCGCCTGCAAACCGGGTGAGGTTTGCGCGATTCCCCAAGTGCGAGCTACTTACAAGCTCATTTTCTGGGGCGTGGCCGTGCTGGTTTTGGTCGCGCTCGGATTTCCCTACGTCGTGCCATTTTTCTATTGATCACAGGAGTTCACCATGAAAAAGCTGCTTTCCGCCCTTGCCCTCGCTGCCGTTGTTGCCCCCGTGTGGGCCGCCACCCAGACCGTTACGCTGTCCGTACCGGGCATGACCTGCTCGGCCTGTCCGATCACTGTCAAGAAGGCGATTTCCAAGGTCGATGGCGTCAGTAAAGTTGACGTGACCTTCGAGACGCGCGAAGCGGTGGTCACCTTCGATGATGCCAAGACCAGCGTGCAGAAACTGACCAAGGCTACCGAGGATGCGGGCTACCCATCATCAGTCAAGAACTGATCATGAAAGACCCGAAGACACTGCTGCGGGTCAGCATCATTGGCACAACCCTCGTGGCGCTGTGTTGCTTCACCCCTGTTCTGGTCATTTTGCTCGGTGTGGTCGGCTTGTCCGCGCTGACCGGCTATCTGGACTATGTGCTGCTGCCTGCGCTGGCGATTTTCATCGGCTTGACCATCTACGCCATCCAACGAAAACGCCAAGCCGATGCCTGCTGCACCCCGAAATTCAATGGAGTAAAAAAATGACCGAAATCACCGTGAATGGCATGACCTGCACATCCTGCGCCACCCATGTCAAAGATGCTTTGGAAAAGATTCCCGGCGTGAATGCCGCTGTGGTGTCCTATCCAGAAAGCCGCGCGCAAGTCATGGCAGACACCGCCGTGAGCCACAACCAACTGCTGGCCGCCATCGCCGCATTGGGTTATCAAGGCTCGATCCGGGTTGGTGATTTCAAAGATGAACCAAAAATCCGTGATGCACTTGAGGGCGCCGGTTTGCATATCGCCATCATTGGCAGCGGCGGGGCCGCGATGGCGGCGGCGCTGAAGGCCGTCGAGCAAGGCGCGACGGTCACGCTGATCGAACGCGGCACCATCGGCGGCACCTGCGTCAATATCGGCTGTGTGCCGTCCAAGATCATGATCCGCGCTGCCCATATTGCCCATCTGCGCCGGGAAAGTCCGTTCGACGGCGGTATTGCGGCAACTGTGCCTGCGATTGACCGCAGCAAACTGCTGGCCCAGCAGCAGGCCCGTGTCGATGAACTGCGGCACGCCAAATACGAAGGCATCCTGGACGGCAATCCAGCCATCACCGTTTTGCACGGTGAAGCGCGTTTCAAGGACGACCAGAGCCTGGTCGTCCGTTTGAACGAGGGTGGCGAGCGCGAGGTAACGTTCGACCGCTGCCTGGTCGCCACCGGTGCCAGTCCGGCCGTGCCGCCGATTCCGGGCCTGAAAGAGTCACCCTACTGGACTTCCACCGAAGCGCTTGTCAGCGACACCATTCCCGCACGCCTGGCCGTGATCGGTTCGTCGGTGGTGGCGTTGGAACTGGCGCAAGCCTTTGCCCGGCTCGGCAGCCAGGTCACGATCCTGGCACGCAGCACCTTGTTCTTCCGGGAAGACCCGGCCATCGGCGAGGCCGTGACAGCCGCTTTCCGCGCCGAGGGCATCGAGGTGCTGGAGCACACGCAAGCCAGCTAGGTCGCCCATGTGAACGGCGAATTCGTGCTGACCACCGGACACGGTGAATTGCGCGCTGACAAGTTGCTGGTTGCCACCGGTCGGGCACCGAATACGCGCAGCCTCGCGCTGGACGCGGCGGGGGTCACTGTCAATGCGCAAGGGGCCATCGTTATCGACCAAGGCATGCGCACGAGCAACCCGAACATCTACGCGGCCGGCGACTGCACCGACCAGCCGCAGTTCGTCTACGTGGCAGCGGCCGCCGGCACCCGTGCCGCGATCAACATGACCGGCGGCGACGCAGCCCTCAATCTGACCGCGATGCCGGCAGTGGTGTTCACCGACCCGCAAGTCGCCACCGTGGGCTACAGCGAGGCGGAAGCGCACCACGATGGCATCGAGACCGACAGTCGCACGCTGACACTCGACAACGTTCCGCGAGCGCTTGCCAACTTCGACACACGCGGCTTCATCAAGCTGGTCATCGAGGAAGGTAGCGGACGGCTCATCGGCGTGCAGGCGGTGGCCCCGGAAGCGGGCGAACTGATCCAGACGGCGGTGCTCGCCATCCGCAACCGCATGACGGTGCAGGAACTGGCCGACCAGTTGTTCCCCTACCTGACAATGGTCGAGGGGTTGAAGCTTGCGGCGCAGACCTTCAACAAGGACGTGAAGCAGCTTTCCTGCTGCGCTGGATAAAAAAAGGAGGTTTTCAATGAGCGCCTACACCGTGTCCCGGCTGGCCCTTGATGCCGGGGTGAGCGTGCATATCGTGCGCGACTACCTGCTGCGCGGATTGCTGCGTCCGGTGGCGTGCACCCCGGGCGGCTATGGCCTGTTCGATGATGCCGCCTTGCAACGGCTGTGCTTCGTGCGGGCGGCCTTCGAGGCGGGCATCGGCCTGGACGCGCTGGCGCGGCTGTGCCGGGCGCTGGATGCTGCGGACGGCGATGAAGCGGCCGCGCAGCTTGCCGTTCTGCGCCAGTTCGTCGAGCGTCGGCGCGAAGCGTTGGCCGATCTGGAGGTGCAGTTGGCCACCATGCCGACCGAGCCGGCACAGCACGCGGAGAGTCTGCCATGAACAGCCCCGAGCGCTTGCCGTCCGAGACGCACAAACCGATCACCGGCTACCTGTGGGGCGCGCTGGCCGTGCTCACCTGTCCCTGCCATTTGCCGATTCTCGCCATTGTGCTGGCCGGCACGACGGCCGGCGCGTTCATCGGAGAGTACTGGGGTATCGCAGCCCTCACGCTGACCGGTTTGTTCGTCCTGTCTGTGACACGACTGCTGCGGGCCTTCAAAGATCGATCATGAGCGCTTCCCATTGAGACAAACCACGCTGTCGCTACGTTGCCTCATGCCGGCATCAAATTCGGCTGAGTAGCTTCTCGCCATCTGGACGTAGCTCACCCTTGGGTGAAACATGCCGATACAGGGTCTGCCGCGTGACGCCAAGTTCCTGGCATAGGTCGCCGACCTTGGTCTCTGGCTGACCCATTGCCGCCATCGCCAGCCGCAGCTTGGCGGCGGTCATCTTGAACGGCCGGCCGCCTTTCCGCCCGCGCGCGCGGGCCGAGGCTAGGCCGGCAATCGTGCGCTCCGCGATCAACTCGCGCTCGAACTCGGCCAGGGCGGCGAAGATGCCAAAGACCAGCTTGCCGGCGGCGGTCGTGGTGTCGATGGCCGCGCCGTGCCCGGTTAATACCTTCAAGCCGATGCCGCGCCCAGTCAGGTCGTGCACGGTGTTGATGAGATGTCGCAGGTCGCGTCCGAGCCGATCCAGTTTCCACACGACCAGTGTGTCGCCAGTTCGCAACGCCTTCAGGCAGCTCGTCAAGCCGGGCCGATCCTCGCGCATGCCGGATGCCTGGTCCTCGTAAAGATGTACTGGATCGACCCCGGCGGCAATCAGCGCGTCGCGCTGCAAATCGGTAGCCTGGGAGCCGTCCGCCTTCGATACCCGCATGTAGCCTATCAGCATGTCGTACCTGTCACATATACGTTCGATTATGTGACAGTTTGCATCGGGAAGCTCTGCACGTCAAAATTTGTCACTTAACCCGTCATTCTGTCTAAGGCATGCAAAGGGTAGGCTAGGCTCATAATGTGACAGAAATTCCGGGGGGATGCCTTCCTTCGCGAAGGTGGCGCGCAACTGTTCCAAGGAAGCGGGGTCGCGCCGACCATAGGAAGCCAACGCGAACAGCGAGCGTGCCGTCTCGGGGTTGTGTCGTGCTTCAATGATGGCCTCATCAATGGCCTGGATTGCACGCTGCCAGTGATCGACGGGTTCGGGCTTCGGCGCTTTCGCCGGCAGGCCACTGGTGAACCCGGTTTGGGGCTCGGACCAGAATAGCTTTGCGTGCTCGCCTGGCGGGCTTATATCCCTCACCTCAATCAAGCTGATTGCCGTTGCCGCCGCCTCCAGCATCTGCAACCGTACTGCCGGGTTCAGGGTTTCATACGGTCGCCACAGACTTTGCCCAGCACGCAGCGGATGCCCGCAGCATTCCCAGATTTGGCGGAGATACCCCGCGTAGGTGCCGCACGTCGAAAGCGGGGTGTTCAGCTCATCGAGCAGCGTGCGTAGCAGCCTAAACCACAATCCGGCGTGGATGCGTCGGCGCGGCAACTCCACGTGGCCGGTCGTCAGTGCCTGCCAGGTACGCTGGTCCATCGCCGCAATCGCGTCGCTGGCAGTGCGCGGTTCGGCGTCGGCGTTCTCCCAGCCGAGAAACCGCCCTGGCACGCCCCAATAGGATTCCAGCCAGCAGCCATGCAGTGGGCAGCTCAGCATCAGGGGCAGCTTCCACGCGAGCAGTACGGCTTGGTTCTCCGGATCGTTCAGGCAGAGCGGACAGGCGCGGTGTATCGGTTGGGTGGGCAGCCAGGCACGCCAGCTCGTGATGGATCGCGTCTTACGGCGGAGTCTCGGCAGCAGTACCGAGAGCTGGAACGCATAGGTTTCCAATGCGGCTGGAATCTGATCATCAAGGCTGTCCAGTAGCCAAGGCACCCAGCCGGCGAAACTCATGCAGCGCAGCCGATCCAGCTCGATACCGCTCCGCTGGGAGAGCATCGCCAGCAGCGCCAGTGGTGGCGCGGTGTCCAGGTCATCAACCTGGCCGTGACCAAGATCGTGCTCCAGCAGCTCGGACACTTCCATGTGATAGCAAAGGGCCACGCGGTTGAGCCACGAAGACAGGGCTTCGGCTTCCCTGGGTGCCGGATGCAGTGGCCAGCGTGGCGCTGGCTTCACATCAGTACCCGCTCGAATTGCCGCCGCCGCTCGCTGGGACCGGTGTAATCGGCCATGCTGAGCGTGCGGTGGTTGATCGCTTCCTCACCACTCTCCACGGCGGCCACGGCCGCCGCCATCAATAGGTGCGCCAGCTCGCCAATAGTGCCCTCGCTGCGCGTGAGCAGGTAGCGAGCCATGTCCAGCGTGGCAATCGACGAAGGTCGCCGCAGCGGGAGCGAAGCCGCGAAGCTGGCCAGCAGTGAACAGCAATCGTCGTTGGCCTCCCACACCGGCAGCATCATCGGCTCGAAGCGATTTTCCAACTGGTCATCCGAGCGGATGGCCAGGTAGGCGTCGCGTGTGCCCACACCGACCAGCGGGATGCGCAATTCGTTGCCGAGGAAGCGCAGCAGGTTGAGGAATTCCCGGCGGTTGACGCTGTTGCCGGCCAGGACGTTGTGCAGCTCGTCGATCACCAGCAAACGCACACCGAGCTTGCGCAGCAGTGTCAGCGCCAGTTGCTCTATTTCCGGCAGCCGTGGGCGCGGTCGCAATGGTGCTCCCATCGCCGCGAGCAGCGCGACGTAGAAGCGGATCACCGATGGCTCGGACGGCATCTGCACGACCAATACCGGGATGTGCTCCTGGTCGGCGTCGGAGCTGGCCGGGTGGGCGCGGCGGAACTTCTCGACGATCATCGACTTGCCGTTGTTGGTTGGACCGACCAACAGCAGGTTGGGCATGCGTTGTTTGTTTGGCCACGTATACAGGGCTTCCAGCCGGTTCAACGCCTCGACTGCTCGCGGATAGCCGATCCAGCGGTCGGCGCGAAGGCGATGGATGCGCTCGTCCGCCGGGAGACGGGCCAAGCCCTGGGCCGCCGGCAGCAGGTGGGACAGGTCGATGATGGGATATTCGTCCACGGCTACCACTCCTCAATCTGGTCGAACGGTTTGGCAGGTGGCTGGTTGTCCGCCTGCGGGTCTGCCATGTCCGTGTCCGCTGGTGGCGTGGTTTTGACAGGTTGTTCCGTTGACTTGAGATGCTGGCGTCGATCCGCGTCGCGCCGCGCCTTGCGCGTGGCTTTCTGCGCAGTGGTCACGATTTCGCGCATCTGCCCGATCATGCGGAACAGCGCCGACTCATCCACCTGTTCGCGCCCTTGCTGCCGCAATTTCGCCAGCGCCTGCCGTTGTTCCCAGAGGGTGACAGCCGGGTGCGACAAGGTACGGTATGGAATTTCCAGATAGTGCTGCCCCTCCGGCTCCAGCACCCAAATGCGGCTGATGTCGCGTGGGTCGCGCCGGATCAGGAACGCAGGCAGGCGGTCGCGCCGAGCTATCCACGGCTTGAGCGCATCGGCGTAGTAGTGGATGTGGTCGATGACGAAGCCAGTGCGGGTCAGGGTGCGGCGGAGGACGGGCAGGAAATCGACCAGAAAAGCCGTGGTGCGAGTGATGACGGTTGGAACGCCGGTACGCGCGACAGCTTCGGCCCAGCGTGCGGCCGGCGGTTGGAGCAGGCCGTTGTGCACGGAGCCGTGATAGGTGCCAACCGCCAATGCGAGCCAGCGTTCCAGCTCGCGCAGTGTCAGGGCGGCCATCTTCTCGGAGGCGTATTCCCCGCGCTGGTCAGGGTTGGAGAAGGTCGTCCCCGGCAATTCGTCGTGGATCATTTGCATCGCCGTGCCGATGATCCGTTCCACGATGCCGCCATAGTGCGGCTGCCCGAGAGGCCGATAGTCCAACCGGATGCCATGCTGCTCGCAGCCACGGCGTAGCGCCTCGCTCTTGAATTCGGCCGCGTTGTCCAGGTAGAGCAGCGCGGGCTTGCCGCTCATCGGCCAGTCCATTTCCACGTCCAACCTTTCCAACCAAGGGCGCTTGTCGCAACCGGCGTGTGCGAGGCACAGGCCGACCGAGACGGCAGATGGCGCTTCTAACGTGACCACCATGCCAACCACGCAGCGGGTGAACACGTCGATGGCGAGGGTCAGGTACGGACGGCCAATCGGTTGCCGGTCGCGCTCGTCCACCACGATCAGGTCGATGACTGTGTGGTCGATCTGTACCTGCTCCAGCGGTGCGGAGACTGGCGGAGGAACACCGCCAACACCTTGCAGGATGCGGGACGCATCCTGGCCTTCCCGAAGTCGAGTGGTCTTGAGTGGATCAAGGCTGGCGATCCGCAACGCGACCGTGTTGCGCGCCGGCATCCGCAGCTTTTGCAGCTTGCACACCCGCGCAACTTCACGGTGGAACGCCGCCAAGCTGCGCTTCTGCTTGGTCAGGAAGCGCTTTTGCAGTAGCTCGCGGATGATTCGTTCGACCGACTCCGGCAAGCGGCCTTTACCTTTGCCACCGCTCGACTGTCCAAGAGCCAAATCAGTGACCAGCCCCGAACCTTGCCGGGCACGGCGGATCAGGACGTAGACCTGCCGCCGGGACAGACCCAGCGCCTGGGCTGCTGCGTCGGCCGCTTCATGCCCGACCGTCTCCGACTGCGCCAACGGCCCAATGATCTCCGCGCGGCAGCGAGCACGCTCCCATGCCTGTTCTGACAGGGTGGCTACGCCGCGCTCGGCAATCGGTACGGTATCGGTCGCCATGCTCGCCTCGCTTTGGTGCACACGAGTATTGAGCATAGACGAGTTTCGTGCAGAGGAGTCCTGATATCGGGCTGTCAGGAGCCGTATGCACAGCAGGCTTCATGTCTCGTTGATTGGTGCAGTCGTCTTCTGAAAATGACACACAGATCGCGCCATGCGCTCGGTGAGCCACCAGATGAACATGGCCAAGCTGCCGATGCACCGCGACCTGGCCGGCTTCGACTTCAGCGCCTCCAGCGCAGACGCTCGTTTGATCAGCGAACTGGCCAGTCTGGCCTTTACCGACACCGCGCAGAACGTGGTGCTGATCGGTGGGCCTGGCACCGGTAAAACCCACCTGGCCACTGCGCTGGCCGTGTCCGGCATCACCCGGCACGGCAAGCGCGTGCGCTTCTACTCCACGGTCGATCTGGTCAATCTGCTGGAGCGCGAAAAGCACGACGGCAAAGCCGGGCGGATCGCCCAAGCTCTGCTGCGCATGGATCTGGTCATCCTCGACGAACTGGGTTATCTGCCCTTCAGCCAGGCCGGCGGTGCGTTGCTGTTTCACCTGCTATCCAAGCTGTACGAACACACCAGCGTGGTGATCACCACCAACCTGAGCTTCGCCGAATGGTCGAGCGTGTTCGGCGACGCCAAGATGACCACCGCCCTGCTGGATCGGCTGACCCACCACTGCCACATCGTCGAAACCGGTAACGAGTCCTATCGCCTGCAACACAGTAGCTTGGCGGCCCAGGCCAAGATCAAATCACGGGAGCGAAAGCGTAAGGGCGGCCAGGAACCGGAGGACGATGAGCCGTTCTGATTTCATGGCGACGACGGCCTGCTACATGGCTGCGTGTGGCAGGTCTTAAACAACTGAACTGGGCTAGCGAAGGAGTGGGGGCAACAGCAGCTGCGCTGGTAGACTTATCCACAGTTGCTGGTAACAAAATCAGCAATCCGCCCTGGGTCAAATTTCAATCGGCAGGGTGGGTCAATTTTCCATCAGCGCCAACACACTAAGCAACCATCAGAAAATTTTGACTGTACGCCAAAAAATTCGCATCTACCAGCATCTAAACAGGCGTTGCAGGGCAATCGCATGAACGCCTGCCGATTTGAATGAGTCCTTTCCCAGCGGGCATCCTGAGCGCCTCTCTACTCAGGATGCCCTGCAATGTCGCATCACATACCAATCTCCGATGTTCTGGTCGCCATCAATGATCCCCGTCAGCAGGGCAAGATTCGTCACGACCTGGTCGAAACACTGGTCGTGGCTATCTGCGGCGTGCTTGCCGGCGCTGACACCTTCATCGAAATCGAACTCTGGGCTGAGCAGCGGCTGGACTGGTTCCGCCGTATTCTGAAACTACCCCACGGCATTCCCTCACACGACACCTTTGGACGGCTATTCAGCCTGATCGATCCAGAGGAGTTCGAGCAGGCCTTCCGCTGTTGGGTTGCGGCGATCCTACCGGCCCTTTCTCCGCAAGTGGTTGCCCTAGACGGCAAGACCAGTCGCCGCTCCGGCAAGAAAAACACGGCCCCGTTGCACCTGGTCAGCGCTTTTGCGGCTGATTCAGGGCTGATTCTCGGGCAGAGGGCGACCTCCCAGAAGTCCAACGAGAAGACCGCCATTCCTGAGCTGCTGGCCACACTGGCGCTTGAGGGCTGCATCGTGACGATCGATGCCATGGGTACCCAGCCGGACATTGCACAGGCCATTCTCGATCGCGGGGCGCACTATCTGCTGGCCATCAAGGGAAACCAGCCGAAGCTGGCCGAAGCGATCGATGACTTCGCTGACACCTTTTTGGACGGCGATCCTGCCCGGGTACCCCATGCGCACTTCGAGCATGTCGAGAAGGACCATGGCCGGCTGGAGGTTCGTCGCTGCCATGTTTTCGACCAACTCCAGTGCCTGCCACAGCCAGAACGCTGGCCAGGACTGCGCACTTTCGTGATGCTGGAGTCCGAGCGGACTGTGGGCAACCAGACCAGCCTGGAGCGCCGTTACTACATCAGCAGTCTTGCTCCGGATGCAGAGCGCATCGCACATGCCATCAGGGCGCACTGGGGCGTGGAGAACCGCGTCCACTGGTGCATGGATGTCATTTTTGGTGACGATCAGATGCGGATCCGAACCGGGCATGCTGCCCACAACATGGCCGTTCTCAAGCAACTTACATTGAATTTGATCCGGTTGGATCCGGTCAAGCGCAAGGGTGGCATCAAGGCACGAAGGCTGATTGCTGCAACCTCTGATGATTATCGGGCTGAACTATTAGGTCTCAGGTGAGCTTCATGCGATTGCCTTGACAGGCGTTGTTGATTATCATAAAACACTGACACTGTATTATATAATCGTGCTTTTGTGTTATTTTTTTAATATTTACTGATTACGTACTTGCTTAACCACTCAGTTGCGCTAGAACTAATAGACGCGAAATTTAAATCTCTAATTTTCCAACACTTAGTAAAACCTCGTTTGCCATCCCACTACCATTGTAGGAGCAAATCAGGAGACATAAAAAATTAGCGGTAGCGTGCCTGGCCCTCTAGATAAGTATTGGAGACTGTAATGAAGTTTGAAAAGTCACAGACAGCAATCGACCACCTGACTCCCGAGCAACACCGAATTACCCAGGAGGCGGGCACCGAAAGGCCCTTCACGGGCGAGTACAACGACAACAAGGAGCCTGGCATCTACGTCGACATAGTGTCGGGAGAGCCACTGTTCGCTTCGACGGACAAGTTCGATTCGGGTACTGGCTGGCCCAGCTTCACCAAGCCGATCGTTTCGGCAAACGTGAACGAGGTGCGGGACAGCGCACACGGCATGGTCCGGACGGAGGTCAGGTCAGTACACGCAGACAGTCATCTCGGCCATGTGTTCCCCGATGGTCCTTCCGACCGCGGCGGTCTGCGGTACTGCATCAACTCAGCGTCCCTTCGCTTCATCCCGCGCGACGAGATGGAGTCCGAGGGATACGGTGAATATCTCGATCAAGTAGAGGAGGCTTAACATGCATCAGCGCGCTGTTCTCGCAGGAGGATGTTTCTGGGGCATGCAGGATCTGATCCGCAAGCGGCCCGGCATCATCTCGACCCGTGTGGGTTACACGGGCGGCGATATTCCGAACGCCACGTATCGTAATCACGGCACGCATGCCGAGGGGATCGAGATTGTCTTCGACCCGACAGTGACGAGCTACCGGAACATCCTGGAATTCTTCTTCCAGATCCACGATCCGACGACGCTGAACCGCCAGGGCAATGATCGTGGGCTCTCCTACCGGTCGGGCATCTATTATGTCGACGAGGAGCAGAAGCGCGTCGCCGAGGATACGATCGCCGATGTGGATGCCTCGGGGCTGTGGGATGGCAAAGTGGTGACCGAGGTCCAGCCGGTCGGCGAGTTCTGGGAGGCCGAGCCCGATCACCAGGATTATCTGGAGAAGCGCCCGGGCGGCTACACCTGCCACTTCGTCCGTCCCGGCTGGGTGCTTCCGAAGCGCCAAAAGGTTGACGACGTACAGCCAGCGGCCGGGACCGCGGCGGAATAGGCTTCACTGCCGTTGCCACTGCGCCGATCCGGTCCGCAATCTTCGTGACCGCGTCGTTCAGCGACGCGGTCATCGAACCCTACTTCAGAGTGACGGCTCGTTCCAGTCAGTCGCCATCGCAACACCAGGATCGCAGATTTATGCCAGACCTCTCGTCCTTTCCGATCACGCAGCGCTGGCCGGCATCTCATCCCGATCGCCTGCAACTCTACGCAGCCCCTACGCCCAATGGCGTCAAGGTCTCGATCATGCTTGAGGAGACTGGCCTGGCGTACGAGCCCCACCTGATCGACATCTCGAACAACGAGTCGAAGGATCCGGCGTTCGTGTCGCTGAACCCGAACGGACGCATACCGGCGATCATCGATCCGGCTGGCCCTGACGGTAGACCCATCGCCTTATGGGAATCCGGTGCGATCCTCCTCTATCTGGCCGACAAGACGGGTCAGTTCATCTCCACCGAACCAGGCCAGCGTTACGAGACCCTAGCGTGGGTGTTCTTTCAGATGTCGGCCATCGGGCCGATGTTCGGTCAGCTCGGCTTCTTCCTGCGATTTGGCGGCAAGGACTATGAGGACAAGCGGCCGCAACAGCGCTTTATCGACGAATCCACGCGTCTGCTGGGGATTCTGGATCGCCGGCTGGAAGGCCGCGACTGGATCGTCGACGACTATTCGATCGCGGACATCGCGACGCTCGGCTGGGTGAATGCGCTGGTGGAATTCTACGCTGCGGGTGACATCCTTGGCCTCAGCAGCTTTTCGAACGTCCGCGCATGGCTTGGACGCGGGCTGGCTCGACCGGCCGTCCAGCGTGGCCTCCACATTCCCGCGAGGCCAGCATGAGCATCATCGCCGCCTATTATTACAACGAAGGCAAGCGAGTTCGCGAAATCGCGCTCGATGAGCACGTCAAGTTGGGCGAGAGTCGCTCGGGCTTCTGCTGGATCGCGCTTAGCGAACCCACCCCCGAGGAACTACTCGCGATCCAAAGGACATATAATCTTCATCCGTTGGCGATCGACAACGCGATGCACCCGCTGTGCCCGCCCAAGCTCGAGGTCTACAACGATGAGTTGTACGTCGTCGCGCAGACCGCCGAGCTGGTCGGCGACCGGATCAGCTACGGCAAGATGGCGATCTTCACCGGTCACAATCACCTTATCACCGTGCGGCACGGCAATGCCGGAGCGCTGGGCAAACTTCGGGAGCAACTCGAGGCATCGCCGACGCAGTTCGGCAAGGGTGTCGACTATGTGCTGCACGCGATCTTGCATCGCGTGGTCGACCAGTATCTGCCCATCTTCGAAATGATCGAGGACGACGTCCTGGCGATGGAGCGACGGTCGCTGCACGATTTCCTCGGGCCAGAAGAGGTGGCGCGAATCTTCGAACTAAGGTCCGAACTCACGCGGTTCCAGCGCACGCTCGGGGCTATGGCCGAGCTGGTGCGAAAGCTCGTTCGCGGCCACTTTCCCTGCATCAGCGCCGAAATGACACCATATTTCCACGACGTCGCGGACCATGTCCACCGCGTGCAGTCCATGGTCGACGGCCTCCTGCTTGTCCTGTCCACGGTCTTTGAGGCCAGCAGCCTTCTTGAAGCGCAAAGGACGGGGGTGATCACCCGCCAGCTGGCGGCTTGGGCGGCAATACTGGCAGTCCCGACGGCGATCGCTGGAATATACGGCATGAACTTTAAGCACATGCCGGAGCTGGACACGGCCTACGGATACTTTGTCGTGCTCGGAGTGATAGCGATATCGTGCGTTTTCCTATTTGTGCGCTTCAAGAAGGCTAAGTGGCTGTGAATACTGCCCATCGTTTTCTTCGCCGTCATCTGACGGTTACAGCGGGCCTTATACGGAAGCTTGTCCAATCCAACTCAAGATGAAGGTGCGTCCATGACATAGCAGCTGACCGACGCTCTACAAGCAGTTCAGTCCTTCATCGCCAAGGGCTAAGACCGCGAATAGCGCGTCAAGGACAGCAATCTCGTCGATCTCGAGCCAGGATCAACCATCGGTCCGTGCGGCATCTGCGTCGACGCGGCGTTTCGCCTCGGAAGCGGTGATGATGGCGATAACGCCTCCACCCTCTACGCGATCACCGATCCGGCGACCGAGCATAAGGGCCTGTTGATCGACGTGTTCGATGAAATCTGCTACCGCGACCCAGTTCAAGAGTCGGGACCTCAATGTAGAAGAAGTTGACTAACGAGCATTCGCGTCATCCGATCAAGCAAGCTGGAGACATTTATGAAAGCCATTGGTTACAAGGTTCCGGGACCCATCGCCGCGGATGCCGCGCTGGTCGACATCAATCTGCCTCGGCCTGTCGCTGCAGGATACGATATCCTGGTTGAGGTGAAGGCCGTCTCGGTCAACCCGGTCGACTACAAGGTCCGCAACAGCACGCCGCCGGCAGATGGCGATTGGAAGGTGCTGGGATGGGATGCCGCCGGGATTGTGCGCGAGGTCGGCCCCGACGTCACGCAGTTCGAGTTAGGCGACGAGGTCTATTATGCCGGATCGATCACACGGCCCGGTACCAATGCGGAGTTCCATCTCGTCGACGCCCGGATTGTCGGTCACAAACCTGCGTCGCTCTCCTGGGCGGAAGCGGCGGCGCTGCCGCTGACGACGTTGACGGCCTGGGAGGCGATGTTCGACCGCCTGGACGTGGCGAAGCCCGTACCCGGTGCGGCGGAGGCGATCCTCATCATCGGTGGCGCGGGCGGGGTTGGGTCGATCGCCGTCCAGATCGCGCGACAGCGCACGGACCTCACCGTCATCGCCACAGCCTCTCGACCGGAAACCCAAGAGTGGGTAAGAGGGCTTGGAGCTCACCACGTCATCGACCATTCTCGTCCGCTCGCGCCACAGATCGCCGAACTCGGCATCGGTGCTCCCGCTTTCGTCTTTTCGACCACACATACCGAGCAACATGTCGCCGACATCGCCGAACTGATCGCCCCACAAGGACGGTTCGGACTGATCGACGATCCCAAGGCATTCGATATCATGGTTTTCAAGCGCAAGGCGGTGTCGATCCACCACGAGCTGATGTTCACGCGGTCGATCTACGGCACGCCCGACATGAATGAGCAGGGCGAGATTCTGGATGCGATGGCAGCGCTGGTTGACGACGGCAAAATCCGCACGACGCTGACCCGGCGACTGTCGCCGATCAATGCCGCCAATCTGAAGACGGTGCATGCACTGATCGAAAGTGGCGCGGCTAAAGGCAAGATCGTCCTCGAAGGCTTCTAACGACCGCGATCGCCAAACATCTTGTCCAACCTCAAAAAGCCGAACGGGTTATGCCCCAGCGATGAGAATCCCATGACCAAATCTATTGCCACCGCCTCGATCAACCGCGAAACCGCAGTCGCCCTCATCGACGCGGCGCTCGCTGCGGCCCGTGCCATCGGCATCCCGGCTGCCGTCGCCGTCGTCGACGCCACCGGTAACCTGCGCGCGTTCGAGCGCACCGACGATGCGCCGTTCCTTACCGTCGATGTTGCCATCGACAAGGCCTGGAGTTCCGCCTCGTTTGGGTTCCCGACCCATGTCTGGAACGACTATGTGACCAACGATCCAAAAGTGGCGCCGCTAGCCTATCGCCCTCGGATGGTCGCTGTCGGCGGCGGTTATCCGATTCTGGAGGATGGGAAGTTGATCGGCGGCATAGGCATCTCCGGAGGCAACTATCAGCAGGATCAGGATGCGTGCGTCGAGGCACTCATGAAAATCGGGTTCCAGTTGCCAGCCTGACGACTGTGAGGCCATCACCGGTGGTAATGGCCAACAGATCCAACCTTTGAGAGGCCTAATGATGGAAGCGTTCGTCGTCTTTACGCGGGAAGAAACCAGCGACCCACATGCACTCGCAACCTATTCTGCAGGCGTCGGACCATCGTTCGATGGTCACGACGTTACCTTTCTCGCCGCTTATGGCGCGATCCAGCATTTGGAGGGGCCGCCCATCGAAGGGGCCGTAATCTTGCGTTTCCCGACGATGCAGGCCGCTCGCGACTGGTATGACAGTCCCGCCTACCAAACCATCGCTGCTCAACGCTTTGCCGGTTCCCGTTACCGCGCCTTTATCATTGAAGGGCGGCGGTGACATACCGACAGAAGCACTTCGGCGCTGACCACGAGGTATCGGCGTGTGAACTCGCATCTTGGGAATCTGTGGGGGGGACCAAGACAGCGGCGCTAGGGGCTCATATCGTCGATCGGATCAGAGAGTTGCTCGGCGAGAATGGGTTATCTATTGCCGAGCTGACGGAGCGGAGCCGCCCTCTCCCAACGGATTGATTCAATCGTTGACGCTCCTCCTATCCGGATCCGGGTTTTCGCACGCTGATCAACAGAGTTACAGCGCGCAACGCCTGTAGTGGGCATCAGGGGATGGGTGGCAATCAGGATGATTGCCCACCTTCCAACGATTAACCTTGCTCAAGTTGCTTCACTAGTCGCTCCGCGTCGAGATGGAAGTCCGAGAAAACAATGCTACCGCCAGCGTCGATAACCGTAAACCACGGAGTTCCTCGTGTGCGGTAGTCTTCCATGAAGGTTGGAAACGGCGAGCCGGTCGGTTGCTCGTCGTGACCGAAAACGATAGGAAGCTCATACTTGAGCTGGTTCACGCGCAACTTCTCGAAGGTATTCTCATGCGTTCCTTCGAAGACGGTCTGGATCACTGCGAACCCCACGTCTTTTGAGCTCAACGCTGCATGCAACTTTTGTAGCGTCGGAAACCCATGCAAATGGCAACCTTGGCACCAATGCTGGAAGGCAAACAAGATTTTCGGGCCGGGCCCGATATCTGACAGTTTGAACGGCGCGATACTTTCCCCATCTTTGCCAATCCATTTTTGCACCCGCAGCTCAGGCGCTTGTCGTTCGATCTCGTTCATCTGATCCTCCAACCCCGATACAGAAGCTTAGTGGATGATCGCGCGTCGCGACGGTGCGCGAACGTCCGACCTTATTTTCCCTATTTCCTGAAGCCAGAATAGATCAGATCGACATTTCGTCCTTAATATACTCAAGCTGCCGGCGAGCGCGAACTGGGCAACCATGCGCTGGTGAGCCTTGAGCTTTGCACGCTGCCCATCCGTTTGAGAGCGAACCTGCAACTTCCGCTCCGCATACCGCAGATCAGCGTACGCAGCCTTGGGGTTATCTACCCTATAGCCATTGGGTATTGGGAATCATGCTGGCCTGACGCTATGTTCGATACGCGATTTTTTACGATGATAGAGCATCTGTATCTGATTTTTAGTCGATTGGCTTATTCGGCGGATGTGCGGGCAAATGCTTTACGCAGAGTACTGAAATGAAGGCCGGCTTCGGTCTGCCGTATCGAGCAAGAGGGGTCACTATGGTCACCAGAGGTTTCACCGGTCGCGGTTCAGGCGACCAGTCCGATCGGATTCCGCCAGGTCAGCATCTGGTGGAGGATTTCCCTGTTCTGTCGGCCGGCCCTACGCCGAGGGTAGAGCCCTCCGACTGGAAATTCACAGTCAAAATTGGTCCGAAGCCCGTCAAAACGTGGAATTGGGGCGAATTCAACACTCTACCAAAGACCCAGGTGACAAAGGATATTCACTGCGTCACCTCTTGGTCCAAACTGGATACCGTTTGGGAGGGTGTACTCATTGAAGACATCCTTGCAGATGCAGAGCTTGATCGGCCTACCGATTTCGTCTTGGCGCACTGCTACGATAATTATTCGACAAACGTCCCTCTGACGGATCTGCTTTCCGGGAAAGCGATGGTCGCCCTCAGTTATGCGGGCAAGCCACTTTCCCGCGATCATGGGGGGCCGGCGCGTCTTCTAGTGCCGCACCTTTACTTCTGGAAATCCGCCAAATGGGTGAATGCGCTGCAATTCACGACGCGTGACGAGGCCGGCTTTTGGGAGCTGCACGGCTATCACATCTACGGCGATCCGTGGCGCGAACAACGATACACCCATGACTGAAAACGAAGCGCAAGTCCGTTCGTGGCAATCATGCGTGATCGACGACATCATCCAGCAAACACCGAGTATCAAGAGCTTCTTCCTTCGGTTGAGCAAGCCGTTCGCGCACACCGCAGGTCAGCACGTCGATATCCGGCTGACCGCGCCCGACGGCTACAGTGCAATGCGCAGCTACTCGATCGCGTCATCGGCAGTTTCGACCCCGATCGTCGAGATAGCTATCGAGCGCATGCCGGATGCCGAAGTTTCGCCGTTTTTTCACGACATCGCGGCGATTGGTGACGAAATCGAAGTTCGCGGTCCGCTCGGTGGCCATTTCCTTTGGCCTGAGCCTGCCATAGATCCGGTTCTGTTGATCGGGGGAGGCTCCGGCCTCGTGCCGTTGATGGCAATGATCCGGCAGCGCCGCGCATTGGCCCAAGCCGTTCCGACAGCGTTGCTCCTGTCCGCACGAACCGCCGAGGACGTTCTCTTCTCAGAAGAACTTCATTGCATCGAAATCAGCGATCCGGCGTTCGTCCTGGCGCTCGCGATTACGCGCGAGAAACCGGTTCGCGCATCGGACTTTGCGCGACGGATCGACGGCATGATGGTCCAAGAAATTCTAACCAGGCTTCAGGGAAAGCCGACGCAAGTGTTCGTCTGCGGGTCTAACGGATTCGTCAACATCGCAACCGATAGCGCGCTGCTGGCGGGCTTGGACGCCTCCATCATCAAGACGGAGCGCTACGGGGGCTAGCGGCGCGAGCTATCTCACGTCGCGCCGATCGTAGACGTGCGCCCTGGGAAGCTTTGGCGATCAACGTGAACCGTTTTGCCGAACACAGTCTTCGTACCCCCCGGCCTCTAGAACGCCTTCGCTCGCGATACCTGGCTCGACATCAAGCTCAATTTGAAAGTTCCTGCACTATCCGTCGTCCTGATATGCTCGACCAGCATGATGGGCGATTCGAGCGGGACCGCTTCCGTCCCAATCGAGGCTCGGTTACCTTAGAGCATCGGCTCGGCGCTACAGGAGGCGCGTGCGGCCTCTGCCTGGCGGTGAAAGCACTTTGGGCCATGTCGCCTGGATAGCGGCCAATCGTCAGCATCTGCTCCGATGTCGGCCAAGGTGCAGTCGCCATCTTTGAACGCCGCGAATTGGAGATCAACGCCATGACAGCGATCCGCGTGCAACTGCCGGAGATGCAATATGACAACTGATGTATTGCTGTACACCACGAATTGGTGCCCGTTCTGCCGCCGAGCGAAGGCGCTCCTCAAGGAAAAGGGCGTGCGATGGAAGGAGCTCGATATTGAGGCGGATCCGGCTCACCGGCAGGCCATGGCGGAAGCGTCGGGGCGAAGCTCCGTGCCGCAGATCTTCATCAATGGCACCCTTATCGGTGGCTCCGATGAGCTATTCGCGCTCGATGTCAGAGGCGAGCTCGACAAACTTCTCGGGCGCAACCCGCCTGCCACCTGAGGAGGTGCGGCTTGGGGCAGCCAGCCCGCGAGCCTTCGCCGGTTGATGAATACAAAAGGAGAGTCCGTTGGTCTCAGCCATCTGGAAAGACACTACTATCGCCACAAGCGACGAAACAGTCATCGTCGAGGGAAATCACTACTTCCCACCGTCAGGAGTCGACCTGAGCCTGCTTGAGATGAGCCCGCACACATCTGTCTGTCCGATCAAAGGCGCCGCGCGCTTCTTTCATGTTCGCGCGGGTGACGCGCTCAACGTGAACGCCGCTTGGACCTATCCCGCCCCCACTCCGGATGCCGAGGGTATCCGGGATTACATCGCTTTCTGGAAAGGCGTGGACGTTGCCTAGCAGACTGGACGGACGACTTCGCTGATAGCCATGCGGGCGCCGACATCTCAATTATCCTGCCCACCCCGGGCCTCGTCGGCTGCAGGAATCTGCCCGGCACCTTAGCGCGACCCGGCACTGGCGGTCTCGCACCCGCCGCGCCTCTGTTCTATCAATAAGGATGGATGACATGGAGCATTCCGAGTTCGATGCCGCTTTCGCGAAGCTTGCGGAGGGATACAGAGAAGGGACTTATGAAGGCCGGCGTTTCAGCTTGATCGTCCGGCGATCTGGGGACGGACGTCGCAACAGTCTGTTCGCCAGGGAGTTGGACGGGACTGACATTGTCAGCTTCAACCTCTTCCGCGTTACATCAGATAGGACATTGTTGAAGCCGTGCGAAATGTCCGCCGAAAAGGTCGTAGCGTTCGTGCTGGAGTTCCGACCGGACACCTGACGGGCAGAAGAAGATCCCGGCCAACCGGCGCGCCTGCGACGGCCGGCTATCTAAGGCTGCGCAAGCCTATAGCCGCAGCTCATTGCACTTCGTCTGGCGAGGAATTCAACATCGATACGTCGCCATCCGCGGGGATATCGGTACAGGCGCCCGTGTAAGCCAGATTGAGAAATCCTAAGCGATGACTAACACCAATGACGCCACCCTTCCGACACATTCTATTCTTGAGGAATGCACAGCGATGGCTGTCGTCAACGCTCTGAAGATTATTCTGAAGAACAGCTACGCGATCTACCTTAAGACAAAAAATGCCACTCGGGCGCATCCCGCCCCTACTTCAGGGACTTTCACTTGCTTCTCGCTCTGTCACTCACAGCATCGGCACGCCCATGACGCATGGTATCCAGGCCTCATAATTTTCCCATATAACCTTCTTGTCTTTTGCGCACCCAGAAAGACTCGAGGCTTTAACTGGACAGATGAGCCCTCGAGGGTAGTGTTCACCTGATTGGCTTTCTCATATCTGATGTTGATTCGCACAGTGTGCCAACCAGGTGATAGTTTCAAAAAACCTGCGCTTCAGAGCGAATTAGACGATCTTCGATAAGAGCGATCCGCCTCAAAATCCAAAACATCTAACATTGTCCTAGAGCCATATTTGTACCTAGTACTATGGCGCTCCCATTAACACATTTGATGATGCACAGAAAACTTAGCTCATGATCATGTACAGGACCTTAAGCGGCGAGTCCATTTAAAACGCCTTCCAAGGTCCTGTTCTGTATCGACTTTCTCTGCTTGGTTCGGCAGGCGTTCTTGGCCAAATAATCGGCAGCCCATTCCAATCTTTCCCTTATTTCTGTCAGCGCCCTATGGGCCACTGCTTCCAATAGCGGTAGCCACCACGTCGCACTGTTCTTCGACGCTTTCAGCATCGATAGCGCCCCACTCATCACACTCTGCGCGACCCGTCTCTTCATCACCAGCGACAGCAGGCTCGTCCACACCAACCCCTCGGCAATCGCTTTCTCGCCCGTCACAAACCCCTTGAGCCGGTTGTGCGATTTCCACTCTTTAAATAACAACTCCACCTGCCAACGGCAGCGATACAGGCTCATCACCTGCTCTGCTGACCATGCTGCTCGCGGTAGGTTCGTCATCCACAGACAGAACCGCTTTTCCTCAGCAAACCAGCGCCGGATCAACCGGTACTCGACCTGGCCGGACTTCACCACCATATCCAGTACCTCGGCCCGACAGCGTCGCCGTCCGGCCTCTCTCAGAGATAGTCCCGCCAGCTTGGGTACTTCCCGTCCATCACCGCGCCAGGCTTGGATTATCTTGGGGTTCAGGCTTTTCGTGCCGCGCACCAGATAAAATCCGCCAGCGTCGTTCACCTGCTCAAACCAAGCCCTATCAATGTAACCTGCGTCAGCCAGCAGCAGGCAGTTGGTCAGCGTGTGGGCTTCAGGCAGAAATTGCCGTTCCCCTGCGGTATCGGCAGACACACTCATGCACAACGGGCTCTGCTCCGACAGTGACATGGTCATATGGCACTCGATAGCTGCCGGACTGATGGTCTTGAACCGGCCGGGAAAATCAGCAGCAAGGCGCCGATGCACCGCAAAGGAGGTGCCATCGTGCAGTAACACCTGCTTGAACGCGCCGAGGGAGGCTGCTTTGAGTTGATGGTCGATACGCAAGGCGATGGCCCGCTCGACCAGGGCTTTCATAAACAGGGCAAAGCTCTCTTTGCGCAGCTGATTGTGAAACGGTTTGTAAGAAACCTGATGGGTGTTTACCAGTTGCAAGGCATTGAAATGGCGGTGTAAACCGGCAATGTCATTGACCTGGTCGCCTCCCATGGCCCGCAGCAGTGCAGGTACGAGCATGGCTGGGGTAATGGCACGCTGACGCAGACAAAACTTGCAGAGCCGAGCAATGCGCTCGAGTGCGGCGGGAGCCAAGAGTTGCTCCAGATAGTAATTAGCGTTGATAATAGTCATAGGCTTCGCGCGTGTTGATTTTGTTTGGCGATAAAATCAGATCACAAACGAAGCCTTTTTTATATCTATTTCAATTGGTTGCCGCTAAAGATCCTGTACATGAGTGAGGGTTATGGTGGCTATATGCTGGATATTGCTATTCAGATGACAGCCATATGGGGAAGATTACAGGCGCCTGAAATAACAGCAGAGTATGGAGTGACTACCACGGCTGGAGGTTGGCACGGGCTGATCCCCTCTCCCTTTGGGAGAGGGTTAGGGTGAGGGGAGCTGGCTGACCGGGTGTAGCAACCAGGCGGCATTACACCGCTGAATCTTCAGTTATTGAAATTCCACGCGATCGGCAGTTCGACGTCGAAGATAAGTGCATCCCCGTCGAGGCGAAAGGCCAGGCTGGTCTGGTGCTGGTCGTATTCGTTGATAATCAGGCAGCTCTCGGCGAAGTTGGACTCGTAGTTGATATGGGCCACTCCTTCACGGCCGTCAGCGAGTTCGATGCTGAGCACCCGCAGCGGGTTCTCCTGACTGAGGTTGACCCGGGTGTCCCCCACGTCCACCAGCCGTTCCAGCAGAGGGAAGAAATCTTGTCTGTGGGTCGTTATGGCCTGGGTGATGGCCTGCTCCAGCTCAGCCTGGGTGGCGAAGGGGCCGCCGAGTGGGTAGCGGGTCTGGATCCTTTCCTGAGTCATTGCGTTTCCTCCTGAACTGAGATGTGGCAACAGTTTGGCCGCTGCAGTGACCTGTCATGTACAGGATCTTTAGCTACAACCAATTGAAATAGATAGAAAAAAGGCTTCGTTTGTGATCTGATTTAATCGCAAAAAAAAACCGACACGCCCGAAGCCATGACTATTATAAATGCAACCCAGTACCTCAAGCAACTTCTTAGCTCTTCTGAACTCAACCGGATCGGTAAATTTACCGGTTTTTGTCAGCGACTCCGGGATATCCAGCCTGCGAGACTACTCCCGGCTCTGCTCTCAGGGCTTGGTTGCGACAAGGTGGATGGTATTGCTGGTTTGCATCGCCATTTCAATGCGTTGCAGCTCCATGATACTGACCAAATAGCGTATAAACTCTTTCACAACCAGTTACGCAAGCAGGGTTTTCCCTTGTTCATGCGCGCACTGGTTGAACGAGCCATCGCCTTACGCCTCAAGGAGTGTCTACCGGACGCCCACGGACTGGCAGGCTTTGAGCAGGTACTGCTGCAGGACGGGTCGTCATTCGCGTTACATCCGCAATTGGCAGAACATTTCCCGGGCCGATTCAATAAGCACAGCCCCGCTGCGGTAGAGTGTCATATGACCATGTCCTTGCTGGACCAGTCGCCGATATCGATGAGTATCACGGCGGATACCGAATCGGAGCGCAAGCATCTTCCGGCCGCAAATTCGTTAAATAACAAACTGTTATTGGCGGATGCCGGTTACATCAGCCGCGAGTACTTTGCTGATGTGACCAAAGCCAAAGGAAGCTATCTGGTCAGAGGGAGTCAAAATCTCAATCCCAAAGTACAGGCAGCTTACCGACAGGACGGCAGGGAAATGCCCAAGTTACTCGGAAAAAAGCTCAAGGATATCGATCGGAGAAGCTGCAGAGCCGAGGTTCTGGATCTGGATGTGAGTTCGGGAAAGTATAAATATCGACTCATAAGACGTTGGTTTGCAGAGGAAAAACGGTTCTGTATATGGATGACCAATCTTCCGCGTGAGCGATGGCCAGCCGAGAAGGTGATGGCATTGTATCGTTGCCGTTGGCAGATCGAACTGTTGTTCAAAGAGCTGAAATCACATAACCGGTTGAAGGCGTTCGCGACACGACAAAAAGCGATAGCGGAAGGCTTGATCTGGGCTAGTTTGCTGGCCTTGCTGGTCAAACGTCGGCTGGCGCTGACGCTGATTGGCAGCGCGGAGTTATCGATGCTGAAGATTGCCAAAAACAGCGCGCTTTGGTTAATGCCGATATTGGCGAGCATCATCCATGGTGCGTGGCAGGAAATAACAGAGAAGTTGGAGTGGGCAATGGTGTATTTATCCAAAAACGGCAAAAAGAGTAGGCAGAGAAAATCCAAGAAAAACAACACGTTAGACGGTATTATTAATTCGCTTGCCGCTTAAGGTTCTGTACATGAGCTCATGATAGCTTTCAGCTAACAGCTATTCGGAAGCCCGAAAGGATTCAACCGTTTAAGCGTGAACCGTCGATTATAAATACTTTCGTAAGTTAGCTTTAAAGGACGCTTTTAGTCCTTGTAAATACGCATTACGACTCCACAGCTACCAAATCCATACGGCGCCAGCAACCATTAAAACACCCGACACTACTAAAACAATAGTAGAGGCGCGATTGCTGCCTTTCAAAGTATGACCAACACCCACATCCATAACTAGGTGTCGAATTCCGGCTACGAGATGATAAATAAATGAAGAGTATACCAACCAGAAACTAACTTTGCCGAAAGGTGAAGAAAAAATCTCCTTGACTTCATTAAAACCCTTTTCTGACTCCAACGATTTGCTCAGCATATACAGTATCAGTCCCAGAAAAATAAAGAGCATAATTCCTGAAATCCGGTGCAGAATCGATGTAAGCGCCGTGAGAGGAAGCTGAATGGTTCGAATATCAAGATTAACCGGCCGCTTTTTATTCATTTTGACTCCAGTCAACAATTCTAGTGGGGGATTTCAGTTTTCGATCTCATTCATCATAGCAGCTGTAACTAAGGCTGGCGGCGACAATAATGGAGATATTCGGGGCTTACGTTGCATTTTGAGGTCGCAAGTGCATGTGCGTAAATTGAAGCAAATTGCAAGGTTATGCCCAATAGGTAGCTAGCTTATTAATTTAACAAAAGTGACGTGTGTCGTTCTGCAGGGCATGCTGTTCCCCAACCCTGGAAAACCTATCCTCTTTAACACGTCAAAGTCGATTGATAGGCTTGCTGCAACAGCTATCTGCCCGGTTGAAGTCGAAGATCGATGTATCTGTAGGGTTTGGAAATAAATGCGGGCGCCCACCGCACTCACGGCTCAGTTACCATTCTTTGTGCATCGCGGCCGCGCGGCTAGTTGGTAGCTGTTCTAAGCCTAGTCAGTGCCGCCCTTCGCCCCAAGCCCCATAGTCAGATTTGAGAAATGACAGTAGGCGATGCCGCAACGCGCTTCATCGACCTATGTAAAACGACTCCTTTATCGAAATAGTGCACTCATCGCTCTCCACGGCGATCCCTTCATCGCGAATTGCACCGCCCAAGACGATCTGCACTGAAATCAATACTTTCTGATGCCTCTTGATTAGAGATGCCAGCTATAATCATCTCATCGCCAACGCATACGGCGTTCGGCAGCCAACACACTCTCACTCACTACTGGAAGCTCAGACATGAAAACCATAGGCATTGAAAACTCGAAGTCCAGCGTACAGGCCCACTTAACGCTTGGAACCAAAACTATGGGGCTAGGTATCTATGGCGCGTACTTGGCTCTCGCTATTATTTACTTCTGGTTCGGCGGCATGAAATTTACCCACTACGAGGCCGAGGGCCTGGTTCCACTGGTGAGCAACAGCCCGCTTTTGGGATGGGTGTATAGCATTTTTTCGGTCGACATGTTCTCCAGCCTGCTCGGCATACTAGAGATTTCGATCGGCACTCTGATCGCAGGCCGCATGCTGTCGCCCAAACTATCCGTGGTAGGAGGCGCTCTGTCTGCAGGCCTGTTCTTCACAACCCTTAGCTTTATGTTTTCCACTCCGGGCGTCATTGAGCCTAGTTTAGGGTTTCCGGCGATTTCCGTTGCGCCAGGTCAGTTTCTGCTTAAAGACTTAGGGTTGCTTGCTGTTTCGATATTTGTGGCAGGCCATTCGCTGGTTGAACTGGAAAAACGTAAAATTAATGCATAATTTTTTCAATGGCTTAAGGCAGTAATGCCTTAGGCCTTTTTGCCATCATTTTCCCCCGCCAGATCTTTCAACCAGTCACGAGGGCTCAACCCCGTCTTGCGTCTAAATGCGCGAGACAGCGCCGAAGGACTTTCGTAGCCGACTTGAGCTGCAATCAGCGTAATCGAGCGCCCTTCTCGCATCAGCTTCTGAGCCAGGCTAACTCGCCAACTCAACAAATAATCAGCAGGCGTCTGTCCGATGACACTCTTGAAATGCACGGCATACGCAGCGCGTGACATATTTGACTCACTGGCCAGCTCTGCTATTGACCAGGCATGTTCCGGGGAGTTGTGCATCTGTAAAAGCGATCGGGCAAGCCGCATGTCGGCCAGTCCAGCCATCATTCCGGTGCGCAACTGGTGATGATCGAGCAGGTAACGGAGCAACAGAATGATTAGGAGCTCAAATAAGCGCTCAAGCGCGGCTTCCCTTCCACAATGCACATTTGCCGCCTCGGCAAACATCCACTCCAACGTGTCTGCCAGCATGGGCAGATCATCGAGTGCGAGCACCAAACAGTCCGGTAATGAAGCCGACAAAGGATTATCAATTCCGCCCTCAAACTCCATGGAAGCACACAACAACTTTGCGCCATCGGACTCACCCGCAAACAATTGATGCTTGGCGGGGCGTGGCATAAAAATCAAGCTAGGGCGAGTGAGCTGCAAATCCTTGCGATCGGGACCAAGCAACGTCACGCTGCCGGCCTGAAGCAGATGGATATAACCTCGCCGCTCGGCGCCATCGTAAGATGCAGAGCCGCATAGGTCGCCGTCATAGAACAGATTGGCCCGCACGCCGAACCGCGAGAGCAAATTAGACAAACGATCCATTGGCCGATCCTTGACGAGTCAGAACGCACAGACCATACCATCTGCGTTGTCGTTCAGTGCCTGTAGCGAACATGCCGGCGTAAATCAGCCAACGGATAAAGTGATCACTGAGCAGCTCAGCCTCCCTTTCCAGTTCGGCTGTTAAAAAAACAACACCGTTGTTTGAAAGCACCAGCAAATCAAGTGCTCACTCTTCTATTTTACGGGGTTGTACGCCGGAATCCCAGAAATTTCCGTCAGCCCAGCTCCAGTCCCGCCACGAGCGCATCCAGGTCGATGAACTTGCCGTCAGTCTGGAAGGTGTAATGCCCGTTCAGCAGGATGTGCCGCCAGGCCGCTGGCGACATCTGCGTGATCAACGCCAGCGCCTTGGCATTGCCAGCTGCCTCGTACTTCGTCAGCAGCAGGGACAGGATCGCCGAGTTGTAGAAGATGATCGCGTTGCCGATCAGCCTGGCGCACTGGTTGCTGATCTCGATTTCGATGTCGGTGCGGCCGGTCAATTCCTTCTTCCCACCGACTTGGGCGATGGTCGAGCGTAGCTGGTGATAGGACTCAATGCGGTTCTGCGAGCGGTGAACATTACGCTCCAGTTGCGGGTCGCGCAGGTAGCGCAGTGTGTAGATACTGCGGATGAGCTTGTCGAACTCGAAGATTGCGCGCCGCGTCGGGTTCGGCGCCGTATAGGTGCACAGCTTGCGGATCAGCGTGCCCTGCGTCATTTCCTTCAGGCCCAGTGTGGCGACGATTCGGTCGATGTTCGCCTTCTCACCGACGATGAGTTGCCGGTCGATCTGGCCAGCCGGCCGGATCAGGCATTTCTCGTACAATGCCAGATCATCGGCGCAATACAGCTCCTGCAACTGGTCGTCGAGGTCGGTGAAGCGCGGCTCGAAACGAAGTCCGAACCAGTGCAGGATGGCGAAGTTGGCCTTGTTGATGCTGTGCATGTCGCCGGTGATCGCGCTCGGCACGATGTCCGACGTGTTGCGGTACCAGATGTCGAACACGTGGTGAGCCTCGTACTCGTGTGCGCCTATCAGGTAGCCGTTCAACGGCACGTGATTGCACAGCAGCGTGTAGGCGACGACGCCCTTGCCGCGGCCGAAATATTTGCGCGAGTAGCGCGCCTTCACAGTTGGTCGCTCGACGCCGAATTTCTGCCCATCAACGGCACCGTACAACGAATCGAGGTCGAACGAGTAATGCGGGAAGATCGGCAGTGCGGCGATGGCGTTGCTGATGCAATCGTTGGCCACATGTAGCGTCGCCTGGCGCAGGTACTGCTGGTAGGTACTCTCCAGGACGTGGTACGGGATGTCGCTGGTACGTGCCATAACCTGGTTGCCGTGGTTCATGGCTTGGGCAATGATCACCGCCATCAGACTGTCGGCGTCGGCTACCTTCTTCGCATAGCGTGGCTGCAATGGTGTCAGCGCCGACAGGAACTGGCACTGACCGTTGACGAAGCGAAACACGTCGGCGACATCGCAGTATGGCAGTTGCTCGTAGAGAGCTTGCTCGCGCGCCTTCTGGTTCTCCCCCTTGGGCTTGCGCCAGGTCAGTCTCTGCGTGTCCTTGTCGTATTCCAGGTGCGTCAGCTTGCCCTGTTTCAGCTCGCGATTGAACGCCACCCATTGCGCACGCAACTCGGCCGCCAGTGCATCGAGCTGGGCACTGACCGGCTGCCGCAGGAAGGGGATGTCCATCTGCGCGAGCACGGCGGCTTTCTCGTCCATCGAAACCAACTCGTCGGACAAATGCCGGTGCTGCAAGCTGTCGTCAATGTAGAGCTTGCCCGCCTGGAAGCGTTTCCTGACCTGACGGTAAAGCCAGAATTCGTAACGATCGGCATGCAGGCCTGTCGGCGTGCCTTCGGCATCGAACATCAGCAGGTACGGACGCAAGCGTTTCGGCAGCGTTGCCGCCGGACATTCGTCGAGTGGCCGTTGTGATAGGCGCTGCTGCTTGGCGAACACGCTCTTGGCCCAAGTCAGCGCCGCGAGCCATGGGTTATCGGGGGCCGTGCCGGCGAAGTCGAGCGCGACGTACAGCGGCCGTAGATGGCGTCGAATGCGTTCGGCCAGGCCGTCCACCGCCTGCCAGTGCAGCGCCAGTTTGTTCAGTGGCTTGACGCTCATGCGCTGCGCCGTGTTTTGCAGCAATTCCCTGGACATGATTTTGTAGGCGCGTTGGCGCACCTCGCCGAACGGCGTCGGATCGGCCACGCTGTCGTCCACGTACAGCGACAGCAGGCGGCCAACCTGCGGCGTTTCCTGATGGCGTCGCAGCTGTTCGGCGACAAAGGACTGTTTCGCACCCGTGCGGCTCTCGTCCTCAAGTTTTTTCATGTGGAAGGCCATCGCGTCGACCAGGTTGTCGGTGAGCTGCCGGTAACGTACCCAGGCATAGCACAGCAGGTAGAGCCGGGTCTGCTCCGCCTTCAGGTGGCGCAGGTCATGGACGGTATAGAAGTTCGCCAGGCTCGCGTAGTACAGCAGGTTCTGCTGCGAGATGCCGAGCTTGGGCAGCAGCGCCTTGGCGATCCCGTGCAAGGACTTCAGCGTGGCGCGCTTCTCGCGCTCCCCTGCCATCTGACGCCAGCCGAAATCTTTAGCGTCCTGCTTGAGCGCTGCCAGTTGAGACAGGGTGTCGTCACGCACCAGGAGCTGGCCCAGCGCAGCTTTGGCCGATTCGTCCAACACTTCTGCCAGCAAGCCGCCCAAGCGCCTGCGTTCGGTGGACAGGGCTTCACTGACCAGCTCTTGTAAGGTGGTGTGGCCGGGCCGGATGATTTTGTGCTCGCTGAGCCAAACGATCAGTTCGGCGGCCACGAATCCTGGCATTACGTCGCGCCGCACGATCTGTTCAGCCTGCTGTGCCAGTTGCGGCAGGAAGCTAGCCGCCCACGACCGGTAGCCGAACAGTTCGGCGATCTTACCCCTCTGGCTGTAGTGCTCATGCTTGGTGATCGCCTTGCGTTCGAACGCTTCGCCGTGGAAATAGCGACTCAGCACGAAGGCGCAATCGTCCTCGACCTCATGCCAATCGAAGCGGAAGAAAGCATGCTTGGCCTTGAAGTAGCCGATCTGCAAGACGCAATAGACTTGGGCCTGCAGGCTAGGCCGGCTGCTGGCGAACGCCAGTTCAGATTCGGTCAACGCCAGGTATTCCAGCCGCTGAGCATCGTCGAAGTCCGGTAGGCCGTACAAGGCTTCCTGCTCTGCGTCAGAAAAGACGGTGAGTAGCTTATTCTTGTTGCTCATCGACCGTCCTTCCCGCACCACGCCAACCTGCTCGCGTCAATGTTTCGATCAACGTAGTGCGCTTGACATTGAAGTTGCGGCACACCGCCGCCTTAGACATGCCGCCATCGAGCGCGGCGACGATGGCGTCCAGCTTCTCACCAGTGATCGCCTGCGGCCGGCCGCCGATCCGGCCGCGTTTGCGTGCGGCGGCCAAGCCCGCGACGACGCGCTCCTGAATCAAGGCGCGCTCGTACTGCGCGAGCGCACCGAACACCTGGAACAGGAATTCGCCCGAGGGCGTCGTAGTGTCCAGGTTCTCTGTCAGCGAGCGGAACGCCACCCGCTTGTCCTTGAGCGAAGTCACAATGGCGAGCAGGTGCGACAGCGAGCGACCGAGCCGGTCGAGTTTCCACACCACCAGCACATCGCCGGCTCGAACGAACTCAAGCGCCCGCGCCAAGCCGGCACGGTCATCCTTCGCGCCAGAGGCACGATCCTCAAACAGGTGACGCGGATCGACGCCGGCGGCGAGCAGCGCGTCGCGCTGCAAGTCCGTGCTCTGGCGGTCGGAGTCCGACGACACGCGCATGTAGCCAACCAACATAGGCGGATAACCATCAAAAACAGGTTTCCGCATAATAGTGAATAGCGATAGAGTTTTCCGTACATTTTTGAGGGGGTGTTGCACAGGTAGTGTCGTTTTCAGAAGGCGACTGCACGAAATATCAGGAGTCGGCTGCACTGCCAGAACTGGCCGCCTGCAAGGCAGCGTAGAGAGCGGTTTTTCCTACCTTGAGGCGTGCGGCGGCCTCGCGGACATTCAAGCCGTTGGCGACAAGCTCCCGCGCTCGTTGCAACTTGTCGGCAGTGACAACCGGCTTGCGTCCGCCTTTGCGCCCGCGTGCGGCGGCAGCGGTCAACCCGGCCTTGGTGCGCTCGCGGATCAGGTCGCGCTCGAACTGGCCCAGCGCACCGAACACATGGAAGATGAGCCGTCCGCCCGGCGTGGTGGTGTCGATGTTTTCAGTCAACGAGCGGAAGCCGACGCCCCGTGCTTCCAGCTTGCCGACCGTCTCAATCAGGTGCGGCAGGGAGCGGCCAAGCCGATCCAGCCGCCAGACGACCAGCACATCGCCATCGCGCAGATAAGCCAGCGCATCGGCCAAGCCGGGCCGGTCTGCCTTGGCCCCGGATGCCGTGTCCTCGAAAACCCGTTCGCAGCCTGCATTGCGCAGCGCATCCGTCTGCAAGGCGGTGTCCTGTTCCGCCGTCGATACCCGCGCATAGCCGATGAGTGCCATTTCCGCCCATTTGTCCGTTATACCGTCCGCCTATCTTATTGTCCGTCATCCCGTTGCGCAAGATGTTTTCGGACAGGCGTCCGGTTTGGCCGCCTAATGATCGTTTGGCGGACAAGGCGACTGGCATCAGCCGAACAGCTCGCTATGGGAGCCAAGCCGCGCCAGTCGCAGGGTGTCGGCGTCGGACTTGCGGTAGATCAGCAGCAGGTCGGGCTTGATGTGGCATTCGCGGTAGCCCGCCCAATCGCCGGAAAGATCGTGGTCGCGGTATCGCACATCCAGGGGCTGATCGGTCGCCAGCGCGACCAGAACCGGCTTGAGGTCATCATTCGTGCAGCGGACTCCTGATACTGTTCGTTCAATAGACGACTGCACAACAGCCTTCAAACCGCGTTGTCTGGTGCAGTCGTCTTCTGAAAATGACACCGATCATCAAAGAAATTGACGTGTCGTAAAACACTTGTTTTCCGATATAGCATGGCTTTTTTTAAAGTTATGGCCTAAAATAAAGTTGAGCTACATTGTAGCCCAAACAAACATGAGGATTAAATTATGTCTGCAAATGCCGTTGTACGTGCCCGTATTGATGAACACATCAAAGAAGAAGCTACTATCGTTCTGGCATCGATGGGGCTGACTGTATCTGATGCTTTCCGGATCATGCTGACTCGTGTTGCCCGTGAAAAAGCATTGCCATTCGAGCCATTGGTACCCAATGCTGAAACTATTGAAGCTATGAAAGAAGCTCGTAAAGGTGGGTTGAAATCTTTCGCAACAGTTGATGATTTAATGGCTGATCTCAATGCGGACGATTGAATACACAAGCCAGTTCAAGCGAGATTTTAAACGCGAAAGCAAAGGGCAATACAAAGCGGTTCTTGCCGGTGCCGAGTTTTCGTTGATAGTTCAAGTTTTGGCAAATGATTTGCCATTGCCTGAAAAACTACGCGATCACCCGCTCTCAGGTGACTGGAAAGATCATCGGGACTGTCATGTTAAGCCCGATCTGGTTTTAATTTACCGAAAACCAGATGACACCGTATTGCAGCTTGTTCGTTTAGGGTCACATAGCGAATTAGGGTTATAAGAACTGCGGTAATGAAGGGGAAAGCGGTTTATGTTTCCTCATTAACGCAGGTGTTCTAATGGCAAAAATTTCTAGGGCCATCAACTATGGCGAATGAGCCGCGTCGATTATCCATTTTATCCTCTCATGAGATAGACGAACTATTTGGTCTACCTAATTTTTCGGATGACGACCGTCGGTTATATTTTGACTTAAGCGCCAAGGAACGTGAAGCGGTAGAAGATATCCGCACGTTTTCTGTCGCAGCCCATTTGGTGTTACAACTGGGTTATTTCAAAGCCAAACGGCAATTTTTTCTTTATGAACAAGAAATATCAGTATTGAATGACCTGCGTTATATCGTAACGCAACATTTTCCAGCTAGAACGCTTTCATCACTAAAAAGTCCATCGAGACCCATCAGGACAGAGCAACAGCGCTCAATACTTCAGTTATTTAATTATCAGTTGTGTGACAGCGAAGCCAAAGCTGCTCTGGAAGACAAAGCACAGCGGATAGCGATGCTATCGACACAACCCATCTATATTTTCCGTGAATTAATCCAGTATTTAGAGCTACACCGCATTGTTATGCCAAGTTATCGGTATATGCAGGAGATGATTGGCCGGGTTGTAGCTTATGAACGTACCCGTATTGCTCAATTACTCAACACATCAATGGATCCGCTTATTGTTCAGCAGTTAACTGCTTTGCTCCAGGCTGATTCGGGTTTGTTTCGCGTCAGCGCACTGAAGCATGAGGCCAAGGATTTCAGCTATGAAGAATTGCGGCAAGAAGTTGCACGTCGGCAATTTTTCCAACCGTTGCACGAATTTGCTCAGCAATTCCTGACGACAGCCGGTATTTCTAATGAAAGCGGGAAGTATTACGCCTCTCTGGTCAAGTTCTACACCACCTACAAACTCCAGCGCATGAAAAAAGAAACAGCCCAATTGTATCTGTTGTTTTTTGCTTTCCATCGGTTCCGGCAAATCAATGACAACTTGATCGAGGCGTTGATCCACTGGGTCGATCAATATGAGAAACAAGCCAAGCGTGCCGCTGAAGAAGCCATGAACAATGCTGTTGCAAGTGCATCCAAGAATTTGCAGGCTGCGGGTCATGTACTGAGTCTGTTTACAGATGACCAGATCACTGATGACACGCCTTTTTCATCCATCAAGGAAAAAGCGTTTACGTTACTTGACCCCGAACAATTTCCGCTGGTCTCTGATTATTTACGCAATATTGCGTTCGACAAGACTGCATTTGAATGGTCGCATTACACAAAATTATCGGCGACCTTCAAACGCAATCTTCGACAGTTGTTCTCTGATCTGGATTTTGCTGGACGGGTAGAAGACTCGCCCTTGCTGGAGGCGATTGAGTTTTTACAAAATCTATTACGGACAGATAAATCACCCCGGCAAACAGACCCTAGTTTGTTTCCGACCGAGATCATCCCCAAAGGGTTACGCCGTTATTTGTTCCGTAAAGAGGGCAATACGCTCAAGGATCTCGATGTAGATCGCTATGAATTTCTGGTCTATCGCTTACTGCGAAATTCACTGGAAGCCGGTGATTTATATGTTAAAAACAGTAATGAATTTCGGCGTTTTGAGGACGATTTGATTAGTGATCTTCGGTGGCAGGATAAAGAACAGATATTGCGTGAGATCAGTGCGCCTATTTTGTTAGCGCCAATCAAGGACACGCTGGCTGAATTTCATGCCATGATAGAAGCTCGTTACACAGCCATCAATCAACACATTACTGAGGGTGTTAACAAGCATATCAAAGTGATCGGTGCCGCCGAAAAACGCCGTTGGAAACTCCTTTATCCCAGCACAGATGAACCGATAAATAGCGATTTTTATAGTCAGTTACCGGGAATTGGAATTGCTGACTTGTTGTGGTTTGTTGCCGGAAATACTGGATTTTTGAGCGCATTTACTCATGTGCTGGATCGTTATGTTAAGCATGAAGCTGATCCCCGTGAAATATTCGCCTGTATTGTCGCCATGGGAACGAATATGGGGTTATCCAAAATGGCCGAAGTATCAGGTCTGAGTGCTCCAGCCATGGCAGGAACATCCAGAAATTATCTCCGACTGGAAACTCTGCGTGCAGCAAACGATGCCATTAGTAACGCGACCAGCCAGCTACCGGCATTTCATCTCTATGATATTCAGGACACACTGCATTCCAGCAGCGATGGCCAGCGAATGGAAACACAAATCAACACACTCAACGCCCGGTATTCACCCAAATATTTTGGATTACAGAAGGGTGTAAGTGCTTACACGTTGGTTGCGAACCATGTCCCCATTAATGCCAAGATCATCGGTACGCATGAACACGAAAGCCATTACGTTTTCGATTTGCTGCATAACAATACATCTGACATAAAACCGGAACGACATTCCACCGACACGCATGGCACCAATCAGGTTAATTTCTGGATCTTGCATGCCTTTGGCTATTATTTTGCACCGCGTTACCGCGATCTACATAAAAAAATGGAAACGTTGGTGGGTTCCAAAAACCCCGCTGAATATGGTGATTGGTTGATCAAACCATCCAGAAAAACGAATGACGAATTGATTGAACGTGAGTGGCCCAATATTCAACGCATTATGGCGTCACTTGCCCAGAAAGATGTCACTCAGGCCACGATTGTCCGCAAACTATCCAGCTATTCACGACAGAATCAGACTAAGAAAGCGTTATGGGAGCTGGAAAATATATGTCGTACCCTCTATATCCTCGAATTCATCGATGATGTTGGTTTACGTCAATGTGTACAAAAAGCATTGAATCGAGGAGAAGCCTATCATCGATTGCGGCGAGCGGTCGCGTTCGTCAACGGCGGAAAGTTCAGAGTTAAAACCGAAGAGGAACAGCAGATCTGGAATGAATGTTCCCGACTGATCACTAATGCGGTCATCTATTACAATACCGTGTTGCTTTCTCGTGTCTATGAACAAAAACAAGCAGTGGGAGATCAAAACGCGCTGACCCAGCTTCAGGGCATTTCGCCTGTAGCCTGGCAACACATCAATATGTACGGTAGTTTTGAATTTAGTCCATCGACTTCAAAGATAGATATTGATGCATTGGTAGCCCGATATGCAGATCCAGAGTATTGGCTGCAAGCCTTGACGGATAGTGAGACATCAATTGAGTAATGTTTGAAGCTTAGAGTCCAACGGAACGAAAACGTACGCTAAGCCATTCATCTTAGATCCCAAAAGCTAACTTTACATTTTTGGCGCGTTGGGCAAATTTAGCCGTAGGCAAATGGATCCAGACTCAATCAGGCTGGCAACCGTCACCGGCTGTCTGACTCTCCTTTTGTTTCGGTGGGGCTAGAGTGCCCCACTATTCTTCCGCTTTACGCTCGCGTTTTTCTTTGTCGCACTTCACTTTTTCATAAGCCTTGCCAAACCACTTAGGCTCTTTTCCCATCCCCGAATAAGATAGTCCTTCCGGCAGACTCTTCCAGAACACCGTTATCGCCTCGGCAAATTCTCTAAACTGTTCCTCGGAAACTTCAAGTTCTTCGTGGCGAGCTGGTCTCTCTTGCGGATAACCTTCGCATTGCCATACTGAGTAGTACTCCGGGTGAGCATTAACCAGTTTCTGGTGGGCATCACCATCTCCATGTTTATAAACGTTGACAACCTGATGACATGCACTGATTAACGGGAAACATGGCATGTTTCGTACTTCAATACCCAGCCATTCCATCAAATCCATAAGCCTCGGAAAACTGAGGTTCCAGATCAAATCTGATATCACAACCATGTCGAGCCACCGCCAGCTTCTGGCCTCCCGGATAAGCAGATCTCGTAATGCCTTGTCAAACTGGTGGTACATCCCAGCGGTCAGGGAAAGCGTGACCGTGACCTTCATTTCCCGCAACGCAACCCAGTGGCAAGCTTCAATCTGTTCAATATTCTCGTATACGTCACTTTCGTCGTGGTAATCAGGATTGAACCAGTCTCCAGCTGACTCTATAAATGACTCGCCTTTCTTTGTCGCTTCACTCCTGATCTCCACATCACTGAACTGCGACAGCAAACGTTCCTGCGCTTGTTCAGCGTAAAAAAGATGCGGGTTAAGCACCCACGGTCGGTCAATTGCCGCAAAGAAAAAGATGTTCCATCTCGGGTCGATAATTTCTTTTTCAGCATCAACAGCTGGCGCTGATACACTGCGGTTTGATTGTTTTTTTCTACCCATACCACTATCCAAATTAAAAACAGACGAAAAAAAACCGTCCAGCTGGACGGTTAATATCAAAATATCCTTCAGAAGTCTGACACGGGTCAGGCGCTAACCCGGGCAGTCGCTACTCACTAATTAAACCCCGCATAGGGGAAAACAATATTTTGATACTCCGACAACGCACCCCGCGATGGGGGAAGGTATGTCAGGCCAGTCTAACAAACCCAAAGCTCGTTGCAACCGCCAATCAGTGACTTAATCCTGGCAATCCTGATCATCAGTTTCAGTTCCGCAACTTAAGTAATCCATATTTAAAAACATTTTGTTCCCCGAGCCTGCCAATGCAGACAGACCTGAGATTTTACAGATCACGACAATCGACGGTACGCGTTTATAAATCTCGATTTCGCTTTCCCAACTTGACGCAAGATACCTTTCAAGCTGAAGTTCAGGGGTTACATCAACAGGTTGAATTCTGACCACAAAACCGTCTTTTCGCCCCTCATTGCGAAGAGATGTTAGCTGTTTTATCTCTGCATCGTTGAGTGTGGAAAATTTACGGCCATTAAGAATATGAGAGCAAAAATTGAAGCCAGTGATATGAGATGAGCCACCAGTTATCGATTCCAAAATGCTTGCATATTAGCTATCTGGGGGTTAGGCTCGCCTGTTTGCGGAGTGGATTCACATAATTCAAGGAGTCTTTCCAATTCCGATTTGGAATCACCCATACCCAATTCATTGCAAGGAAAAACATTGTGATTATTATTCATGAAAACTCCGTAGCATTAGATTTGAAGGCTAGTTTTCAACACTATGGGATCCCGAAATAAGTTCTCCCCCCCGCTCCCGGTAAGCTTTCGTTAATACCGCATAACTTTCTGAATTAACATGCTCATCAACCCCCGAACAAATCAGCCGGTTCGTCGGTGCTTCAAAAGCGTGGCGTTCGTATTTTTCGACCACGCGACAATCTTCCGACCATCTCTTGCCGAGCAACAAATCATTTGTGGTAATTGATGGAAACATCATCAATGCAAAAATTCCCCCAAGACAGCCTATTGGCACGAGCCACATGCAAACGATCTTGTTTTCGGAGCGTACAAATTTCAACCCGATGGTAGCGCCTATGATAGTCACGACAAATACCACCAGCAGAATTTTTAAGGGTAAAATCAGATCTGCGGCATAAATTAGCATTAATCATATCTCCTTAACTTTTCAATATTTGGTTCCTTCAAAAAGCCATCCATACTTTCCTTCATCTGGATGATCTGTCTTGTAGTTTATCTGGCAAGTGGTGAACTGACGCATCCATTCTCGTGACCTAAAAAATTTCCCACGAGGAAGTTTATCGCCAGGTAAGCATTGTTCAGCCCATTCGACAAAAGCAGGACAAACCCCCTTAAAGTGAGGAATAACAACTTGCGTGGCTTCTTTACGCATTACTGCTGACTGAATGGTTTTGGGATCAATCGTCATGGCTTCACAGGCTAACCCGACTTCACAAACATTTCTATTCTGCTGATGTTCTGTCATAGCGCCTTCCAGTTGAAGTTAAGTAGGGTCAGTTTGGATTTGAAAATTGTTGTACGGTAAGCCTGTTCTTGAACCTGCTTCGTGATCTTATGCCCGTTTGATGGCCACGGACTGACGCAAAAGTGCAAGAACGTCACTGACACTCATATCCCACGCATCCGCCTGCCGTTTCAGAATAAATGCCCCTACTTCCATTCTTTGGGCATGGTTCAACATATGCGTCAGCATATCCCCACCATGAGAAAAGTTTATCCCGCAGCCGGATGCACCATTGTTGATGAGCGTAAAACCTTTGTTTTTATCGGTTCCGTGAAAGTTTGCCCTCATCTCCTTTTCCAGCCCGAACAATACCGCGCAACATTGAGTTAATTCATAGCGATTCAGCTGGATGACGCGCTTAAGCTCCCATTGGGCTTCTTTTGCGCCATCAGCAATCGGAGCCATAGTGATGTTCACCGTGGGAAACGCATCCTTACCAGGCGAAACCACATATTGAAAATCAAGAGCAGTACGTTTTGCGCCCGTTTGCCGGTCTGCATAAAGCTTCAGCTGCTTACCAAATGTCGAAGTCATAACTATCCTCCAGAACTTAATTTACCCTGGTCATTCCAGCCGACAAAAGATTGTCGGGTTGTTTTCTACAGGCCTTCCCTCTCAATCCCACCGGGTATATTTTCCCCTTCCCTCTCGTTCCCACCGGCGATAAAAACTGTGCAGATTAAAAAAGTATCTTTTTGGGATTAGGCGAACAGCAGTAATTATAAAGAGGAGTGTTATTTTCTTTATTTTTCATGGTAATACAAGTTGTATTCAATAGAGGCCTGACGCGCCCCATCAGCTTTTCAGATGTAAATGGGACTATTTATCCTTTAGCGACTACAAAATCACGGGTGGGTTTGAGAGGGAAACGTCAACTTAGTGTTTTTGACCGGTGGGAATGAGACAGCACATTCCCGGAACCGGGCAAAAAGACGTTTCAAACATCAGGAACCTGTTAGTTTGGGATTCCGATCCGTGATCTGAATGGTGGGTACGCTGGTGTCCACCAGGTAGTAAAATTTCAGGTAACCGATGCTGGCAAGCACATCGAGAGCAGTTCGCATTTTCCGGTTCTGTTCGGCAATGCGCCCATTGAGCAGTAAACGCTGTCGAAGTCTGTCAAAGGTGATCGGGGCTGGATGTTGAGGTAGCGCTTCAAAAAATGTATAGAGCGCCTGAGCCGTTTCATTCCTGGTAAGTAGCTCCAGGGGTTTCTTCCGCAACAGAGTAAGATGATCTGAACGGTACAAATCCCAGAGTCGTTCGTCGGCTTCCAGGATGATGTAATCACTTTCACCATCAAATTCCGCCTCTTTCAGCAACCCGGCTACTTTGAACTTGGTGATCCCCGGGTTCTTCTCAAACCGAATGCTTTTTGAGCGAATCTTCGTCAACGAATCGGCTATCTCATTGCGCAGTTTCGTGCTGTAGCGTTTTGATGGGTAGCCGCAGAGTTTGGCAAATTCACTAAAGGGCATTTTAATCCGGTTACCTTTCAGCGCATCAGGCGATACGCTGAAGGAATGGACGATTGCTGTCCAGCACCGGAAGTCCTGGAAATAATTCAGCATCGGGCCGGTGATCTTTATGTCCGTGTACCCTTCCTGTTTTGCAATTTCCAGACTGGATAGCGCTTCCGTCACGTTTAGCGTGACCGTTGCCTCTGTTCGGCAACTGGGAGTAAAAACGCCCAGGCGGAGCAGTGATACAGGTTGTACTGATGAATTTTTTGTCACCGTCAGCTTTCCAGTCGACGGCTGATTGAAGTCGGGAATAGCGTCCTTGAAAAGAAGAACTTCATTCGAGTTCATCGTGTGGATCCCCCAGTTTTATTGTTATTTTCCGGGTATCTTGGAATGCCCAGTCCGGGCGAATGTATCACGGTGATTTTTATTGATCATGAGAAATAGGGGTCATTTAGTCCCCATTTATCGGGTATTGGTTTTTATTTGTACTAAATCAATACGTTATTTCAGAGATGAATCGGATAAATGTCGTTGACATCAAATTTTTGATCTGCTGCCAGTGTGGACAAAAAATGAATACCGATCACCTATTTTTGAGATTTGTTACGTATGATTATGTTTTTATTTGATGTTTTCATTAGCACAGCAGATGTTGATAATTAAGTTCCTTTCCCCTTCCAATCCCACCGTTATTCCCTTTGAACACCACCAGCTACCAGGCTAACCCCACCGACAGCCCTTCAGAGCTCACTTTTTTCCCTCTCAACCCCACCGGGGCAGGTCTTCAGAGCTTACCAGCTGCGGGTTTGCGGGAGCGGGGATCTTTTTGGTTCTATTTGGTCTTAATCTGGATCGATCTGTTGATCTACCCGGTGGATATGTGGATTAGTTGAGTCACGTCCTTGTTACTCGGTTGCTTAAATTTGGCCACTACGAACTGTCTCAATACCACTCTGAACAACATCCCAGTTGATACCGATATCACCATCGTGAGTTCGGTCTATCAACGCTAAGGTCGACTCAGCTTCGCTAGCTGAAACCTGCGGCATGTTTCGGTCTATTGCTAACTCCTGAACATCAGACTTGTACCAGACACGGACTAGCACCTTTTCGTCAGGGTTCATTTTTTGCAGCTTTGCGATAATTTCTTTTGCAGTTGCGTACATGTGAGTGCCTCTTATCGTTTTGTTTACACAATCAGTAAAGCACCGAGTCAGTAGCTGACGAAGGCAAAAAAGATACTTTTCCACAGGACAGTTCCAATAAAGAGATCCCAAAGGTGCAACGGAGTACAAAAGAGATCCCTGTACGCTGCAAGCCGCATGGTTACTGGGCTCAAGGGCATTTTATGACAATGGTAATGACTTTTTTGACATTGGTAATGATTAAAATGACATTGGTAGTGACTATTTCGACGTTAGTAGTGAGTATTTGTGACAATGGTAGTGAGTTTTATTGTGTGATCTGAAGGTATAACTCTTAAAGAGTTTTGAGTATATTTCTATTATAATTCATATAGATACCATCTATCACCTGTATGATGAAACAAAATTATTAAAATCTTATCCACTGTTTTCTATACGCATTTTCCTTTCATGCCCGTACATATTTTCGACAATTTAGCTATTCGATGTTGATTTAACTCGAAGAGAGAATTTATCCCCATTTTCCACAAGGTAGTTCCAATAATTAGTACCTTACGAGTTCCCATAGATCACAAGAGATCCCCGCAGCTCGGAAGCCAGACGGCACAAGGCCTGGAAGCCAATCGGTGACAACGGTAGTGATTATTTTGACATTGGTAGTGAGTTTTTTAACGGTAGTAGTGAGTTTTTTGACAACGGTAGTGATTGCGGCGACAATGGTAGTGATTTTTTAAAGGATCTTTTTCACCGGAATTGATCCTTTGTTGATAAACTACGTATGTATTTGTTTTTATGTGAATTTCAGAGTTTTATATTTAGTCGTGGCGTTTTTTTAGCCTGGACTTATGCACAATCTGAGATCGTCGCAGAGATCCCTTAAGTGACACTGAGGGCTTTGGGCGATAGTATTCAATAATCTGTTGATTAATACAGTCGATAAACCACTATGACCAATGAGAAAGATTCTGAGCAGCAAGGCCAGATGGTTACCAGGGCTTTCTCTGTAACAGAGAGAGAGACAGGTAAAGAAATTATTTTACGTCCTAATAGCAGCAGGACGGTTCAGTCTATCGCGCTCATGCGCCTTGGGTTGTTTGTGCCATCACCAAAAAGCGTTGGCCGTCAGAGTCGTGAATACAAAACTGTTGGCTTTGATGCCACGAAAGAACTACAGACACTTTCTTTGATGGAGAGCGAGGGTTTCACCAATATCTCGATCGTGGGTCAGCGCCTCGATATGTCTGTTGACTTCAAAACGTGGATGGGAATCATCCGAACGCTAGCTAACCATCCGATTGATAACGATAAGATCAGCCTCAAATTTACTGAGTTTCTGAAGCTCTGTAACCCTGAAAATTATCGTTCCTCTACCGCATCCCGTAAGCGTATCGACGCGTCGTTACGCAGGCTGGCATCCGTGATGTTGTCCTTCACCAGCACCCACTCGTCAAAGGTGTATACGACGCACCTGGTGCAGTCTGCCTTGCTTGACCCGGACTCTGATCAGGTAGAGCTACAGATAGACCCTAAGATATTCGAGTTGTATCAGTACGACCACAAGGTTTTGATGCAGCTGAAGGCTATCAAGGAACTGGCGAAAAAAGAGAGCGCACAGGCGCTTTACACGTTCATTGAGTCACTTCCACCAAATCCAATCCCGATCTCCTTAACGAGACTTAAGAACCGATTAAATCTTAAGACCCGTGCCAACAGCCAGAACGCCACAGTACGTAAGGCATTGGAGGAGCTGGCATCCATTGGTTACCTTCAGTACACCGAAGTAAAAAAAGATGGGAAGGTTTATTTCCAGATCCACAAACGCGATCCTGATTTGAATCTGAACAATATCCAACCACCACCTGATGGTGATGGCGAGGGTGATGCTGATGAGGAGAACAATGGCACGTCGGGTAAAAATAATGGTGAGCCACTGGAAGGTGAATTGTGCCCACCAGATGAGCCCATTGATGGGGATGAAACGTTAACCATCCATGACTTAACAGCTGAAGAACTTCACTACATTCGCAGCCTTAGAAGCCAGAAAAAGAACAATCCCGCCAGCTAGCATTCCCTCCGGGCTGTCAGATGACGGCCTGGAACCCTCCCTCCCTGCACATCGTCAGAGAATCCTGTTTAGCTTAATGACAACGGTATTGAGTGACGCGGTCACTACTGTTGTCATTGCGGGGTGACCACTCATGACAATGGTAATGAGACTAGATAGCTCACTACTGTTGTCATCATCGACATCTCTCCAGACCAGCTTCTCAGGGAAGGTCTTACACCGCTCACTACCATTGTCGGAATCGCCGGTACAGACAAATCGCTGATACCCATGACACCATGACATCGGCAATGAGTCTTGGCAGCTCACTGCTGTTGTCATCATCGACAACTCTCCAGAGCAGCTTCTCGGAGAAGACCTCATACCGCTCACTACCATTGTCGGCATCGTCAGTACGGATTTATCGCTGATTCCCATGACACAATGACAACGGTAATGAGTGATTTGACTCACTACCGCTGTCATTTGCTCCCGGCGCATTTGAATGACCACTGTATTGACTAAGAATACTCACTACCGTTGTCATTCATGATTCAGACCAAGTTCTTACTGCTCCACCAGCACAATGACAACGGAAATGAGTTCTGTTGGTCATTACCGTTGTCATATGCATTCCAGGTTAATCAGGCCTTTCAGGTAGCTATGGTAAGGATTCACTCGCCGTACTGTCTGCTCGTACTTGAGGGGCGGGATGAATGACCGTGGTAGTGACCGCGTCACTCCCTGCCGTTGTCGTTGTATGAATACATGGCCTGTCGGTGACAATGGAAATGAGTCCAACCGCTGTCGTAGCTAACCTGATTGGTCAATGACAATGGATGTGATTTTTTCAAGTCTCTACCATTGTCATCGTTTCCAAGTACATTTCAGTGGGGTCGTTCCGGCGATGACGAATCAAGTGAGTGCGGGATCACAACCATTGTCGAGGCACAACTTGCCGGTTGTAGCCATACCGAACGCTGCGACAACGATAGTGATCTCGATCACTCATTACCGTTGTCACCAGGCGGATGGTGAAGCACCAGAATCACTACTGTTGTCATCTAACATTCTGCTACCCATGCAACCAATGACGATGGTAGTGAGCAACGCCGTCTACTTGCTGTATATAGGGATAGTATGATGAGCCATAACAATGGTAATGACTCACTACCATTGTCATAGTTCCTGTACTTGATTGCCGGTAACCAGACAAGGGTTAACCATTAAGCCACTACCGTTGTCATTACAGAAAGGTACTTTCCTTAATTGTCATTACCGTTGTCGACCATGCACCCTCTTACCAGTAGTAACGGTTCGTTAATTATGTGAAGGTGATCATTACCATTGTCACTGGTTACACTCCCGGCAGATTCAAAAATCGAGTGACAATGGATGTGAGTTCGATGCGCAGGACGGCATCTCAGTGCCGATGGCAATAGTTATGAGCTGACCAGACTGGTGACAACGATAATGAGCCAAGCATTGAAGCCCGTTTGCTACGACAACGGTAATGATTAGGCCTCACTACCGTTGTCAGACACGATGCTTACTTCGGCCAGGTAAGTTCATCCCACCGGGATTTTAACCAGGCAGGGTTTACAGGTTTTCTTGTCGGTAATATTGGCCGAGCTTCATACGCGATGAGATCGTCATCCTTAGCCAGGATAGTGGGGTGGAAATGGATTGTCAGGGTGCTGGGATTAATCACACACAGGCCGTTGTCGTATAACCGATGTATGTCTGCCCGAAGCCACAGGCCATTACTCCAGTGGTCAGAGCCCGCTTTATGATGCTCAATCAGATGTGCTGCTTCTCCCCTGCATTTTGTCTTCACACCGGTGACGACACACCGCTCCATGCAGTTGAAGTATACCCTGTCGCTGAATTTCTTCTGATCAGGACGGGACATCGCACCGTACCGGCGATATCCAAAGCGTTTTGGTGAGACTTTCTCATCCAGGTCATCGTCAAATGAATCCTGACTCTCAGGCCGGAAGGTCTTCAGACGAACTTCCCAGCGAATGCCGTCACGTGCAAATTGCTGCCCTACGCGTGGGTCATCATCAGGCCAGATAGCTATTCCCTTAGCTTTAACAGCCAGCCGGAACTGGCGGGCATCAGCAGGGGTTCCCGTGCGGGTTAGTGTCATAAATTCATGGACACTCCGGTACTCCACTGGTTCTCCTGATGAGCCAGCAGGCCTGGCGAGAACCTTGTCTTTAATATCGCGGGCGAGTTTATCGGTTTGATTTTTATCTGAAGCCATGTGAGCTATGCCATACCGGAAGAGGGAGGCATGAATAATGGGCTGTTTTCCGAGGATAAGCCATAGATACTCACTACTGTTGTCATTCTTGTCGATGACAACAGTAGTGAGTCTGGTTGGTATGCATCATGTCGAAATCGGAGCACCGGTGACTTATCGAATAGTCTGAACTGACTTGTAATGCGCTTGTGCAGGGTGGCCATAAGCCGTATTCGAGCGTGGAACTTCGAGGTGACCCGGCATCCATCCGGTCGTTTTTGCAACCCAGAAACAGCGTTCCTCACCGTCATCGGTAGTGACTCTAACACGACAACCTTCAAGCCCAATTAGTTGGGGGGAAAGATTACCGGGGCAGCATTTCCGGGAAGCGTTAGCATATACCTGCCCGCGCCGCATGAGTTCTGCACATTGTTCAAAATGTTCTTCTGTACCCAGTGCAGCTACTGGTGCTTCAACGTCCATCCAGTCAGCTACGGCGGTTGCTTTTGTATGCAGGAGATCAAATCCGTAGCTTGATAGAATAGAGCCACATTTAAGAACATAGAGCTGCTGCTCTTTGTTAATGTTTTCGAGTTTCATAGCCGCTCCTGTTAGATTATCGTTGCCTGTTATTTAAAACATGGCTTTTCAGTAAATAAATAACCACACCTGCATGACGATTGGGACGCGATAATAAATAACGAGTATCTATTAGCTTTGAGTGCCGAAAAAACCACAATCCATAAGTTGCTCACCAACGGTATTGTCGAATAACATATCGTCTACTGAAACTTCATAGCTATTCTCTGATGAAAAATATCCAGCGTTATCATAGTCGACTTCTAAAGCGTCACCATCAATAACCACAACCTCAGTATTAACGAAAAGATCATCAAGGTCTGAAATAACCTCAATATCTTCACTCTGTTCATCGGTAATGACAATGACAACCATATCATCTTCAAACTCGGAAGCTGATACTTCATCATATCTTGCTGCAATTAAATCTGACATATTAGCCTCCAGTTGAATGTGATTGCCTATATGTCTATATTACCACCCACATGCTTGTGACGAAGTGATTTGGCTTATTTTTAATCGTTTAAAACAAAAAAGCCACCCCGGTTATTTCCTTGGTGGCTAATTGATATTATCCCTCGGCTAGTTCCAGCGCTTCCTTCTGGGAAGTGGCTTCACCGAACCAGACCAGATCATAATGCGTGAAGTCAGTAGATAACATGCTCCTGACCCGTTGTTCCTCTGTTGCCACAGTGCGGCTATAGACAGCTACACAGCGCTCTCTCTTCCCGCCCCGCAATGATGAAGGGCTGTTGAAAATCGCAAAACACATCGTTTCCGGCTTAACGTTAACCCCGCCCATTTTTTCAATGACGTAATCATAGGCAATTTTTTCAATGTCATAAAATGAGCCGTCAGATGACACCATTGAATATTTCAGAACAGTACCCCCCAGAGCTCGCTTAATCTGGTGCTCCCTTTGCTGCTCGTTGTTCCAGCGAAAGGTTTGACGGCTGCTGGGGTGTCCTACTTTCTGTTCCGCTTTTGCACGTGGGCTATAGCCGTCAGCAATGAGTGAATCCATAAATTCACGCATTGATAAAATCTTACCGTTATGACGAATTTGTTTGGCTAGGAAGTTTTCAATACGTTTTTCGTTGGCTTTTTGAAGTGTCATTTTTTCTGGCCTATGGTTCGTTGTCGTTATATTCAGTAAACCATAGGTCGTTCATGTGACGAAACGTGTATTTATTCAACCCTATCTTCAATTATTTCGGTCATTAGAAAACGCAAATGATGATTATCGCCATCAGGATTGATTTTGTTTTTGTGATAATCCATTACGCTTACATTTCTTGCTTGTTTGAAGTGGTAATTATCCATCGCGTTTACAGTTTTCTCATAGTAAGCTTCAGCTGAATAATCCAATAAACTTCGATAATAGGCAGCGACAACATCCCATCGACGATTTTCCGATGCTTTACATAACTCTTCGTCGTCACCTATTGCCGCTATGATATAACCATATATATAGCCAAGACATATGTCATGATTAATGGCTTTTCTGAATAATTCGGGAGAATATACCATAAGTATAAAGCCTAAAGACCTATGTATAAATACCCTGCTGTCATGGACTATTTTTCTGTCATGTTCGATAGCTGATGGCGCGTTATCACCCTCAAGAGTAACAGGTTCAGGTATAGAGACTGACGGTTCCGCCCTCTCCTGTTTTGTTGCGCCAGCGAAAAACCTGCTTATACGTTCAAACATAATGTGTCCTCCGCATTTTTGACTCAGTATAGCCAGGAGCACTGGCCCGTGTGCGGGAACGGAAGATGACCGTCGATATCCCGTTGTTACTTAACCAGCCTTACCGTACTATCAGGTGAATTATAGTTCACGTGGATTAACCTATGTACAAACCCACCAGCGATGAATTTAAAGCAGAGATGAAACGCAAAGGCTGGACGCGGCAGGCGCTGGCACAGCGCTGGGGCAAGTCCGAAAGATGGATAAGTAATATTTCAGGTAATGAGGAACGCGAGCAGCATTGGAACGATGCGCTTGCAGGACTACCAGTATTAAAAAAAACCAAGAATAAGTGAAGTATAGTTCCCTTTTTTATTGATTAAATGTGAACTATAGTTCATGCTTTCTCGTGTGTTCGACTTCACTTCCCATCGAGGAGCAGCAGGCATGAACGTAGATCAGCGGCAACGTATTGAGCAGGAAATTGCCCGGGCAGCAGCAACCGGGTTGATTGAAGCAGGATATAGCATCTCGGTATTCGACTCAGAAGAGATTGTGCTGAAGCGCTCTACGAACGTAGAACGTATTGTTGAAGCCATGTTCTCTACTGATGAAGACTACTTCTATGCTTATCGCCCTGAAGAAACTGAACGTGCAGGTTACGTCCATTTTGTTTACGGCAATGAGGGATGGAATGTTATCAGCGATAACAGCCTGTCGCTTGAACCGGCGCTTGAAGCCGCTACTGCTCTGTCTGAGTCTTATGCCTGACCCTCAATGGCCCACTTAGTACTCGCAAGTGGGCTGTTTCTTATTCATACCCCATATGAATAGCAACATTATCACCACCTCGTGCCTATCCCTTTCTCCGTTCTTCGCCCCGGCACCAAGCCGTTCCGTTTTGTAATTGATGCCACAGCTGTAACGCGAAGAAATAAAAAGCCCGCTTGCAACGACTAAAGCGGGCTTTTTTTTATTCATACTGCATATGATTAACGGTCTATCCACCGTTCAATAATCCCATCAGGTACATCGAAATCATTGTCGCGGAAGAAATCCTTTTCGTATTTTCTGGCCTGCGGCATCGTCTTGAGTACGAAGAGGATGGCATCCTCCTTGGAACTGAACGAAGTCCGCGTAATGACGTGATCCGGCGCGTGAATGTGGGAGAGTGCCAGGCTTTCTTCGGTTCCTGGCTTACACAAATCACACCAGTGCTTATGCCAGAATGTCTCACCATTCTTCTTCAGCTTCGCCCCTGGTTCACCGGTTGGCGCTGGGTTAATAACCACCTCAAGAATATCTACCGGCTCATCTGCATCTCGCGCCGCATCGCCGAGCAGTTGATCGATAAGCAACTCCCCGGCTGAACTGACCAGGTTGCTGGCTATCGTGAAGAGACGGTGTAAGCCGCGATCTGCCTCTTGCTGAATCAGCGCTATCTGCGATTTAAACGATACCATATGCGTAAGCACAGCATGGTTAACGCCGAAATCAGGCCCATATGTCTCTATGTTTCGGTCTGCGCTAAAAGGGGCCATGTCCGGGCGCTGTTTTGTGCAAAAGAGACCCAGACTTGTTTTCTTATTGGCAAGATTATCGAGCTTACCCTCTTTGACCTCGTAATTTGAAATCAGACGGTGGGCTACCCGGGCCTTGAGTGCCTTATCATTCAGATTCTGATAGATATACTCGACCGCAGAGCCGCGTGTACCAAGATATAAGTATGACCACTCCTCACGGTCGACAATAAGACCAATCGGGATCATCATTACTGGCTTTTGAACGATCCCGCCAGTCGGTCGGTAGAAGTTCATTTCTTCAAAAGCATTAATCCACAATTCTGCCAGCTCGCTCAGACCTTCCTGGTTGCTGGGATTCAGACGCTTGAGAGTCTCACGGCCCAGTTCAATGTCTGCCAGAGCTTTAAGTTTCCGGTCGTAGCTTTCAAATACAGACTTTAACCCTTTCCACTCATCCACCAGCGGCCATTCTTTGAGGGTGCATTCAGATACGCTCAGTTCGTTAACCAGAGCCCATGAGCGAGATACCTCTTTCACACCGGTACGCGTCAGACTCAATACCACACGTATAGCCCATTTGTGTTTCTCAGCTGCATCGTTTCGTTCTTCAGCTCGTGGGGCTACATACAGGCCCAGTTTGCCGTTTGGCATTACCACAAGCCGTAGAGGAGAGTTTCCAAGTTGCTCACAGTAGCATTCAATTTGCGGGATGCTTGCATGACCTCGCCATGCAATTAAATCCATCATGGCAAGGAGCGCTTTCCATTGCTTCTCATCTTCCAGACCACTTTGGAGGGATGCACCTCGGTTTGCGCAGCGCCACGTCTGAATCGTTTTATCTACAGCCGCAACCCGGTCATTTTCGTCACCGATGTTCCCGGCGTTTAAAGCCGCCAGCATTTTGCTTCGGTATTGTTCTTCATGCGTTTCTTCCAGCTTCAGCAGTGCCGCAAGTTCTTTGAAGAGCCGGATGTAATAAAGATGGTTAGCCCGGATACGCCGGTTGTGAATGTAATATTCGAGATCGGCGGATTTCACCGTGTCCAGGCAAAGATAGCCAAGGCTATCAGAGGTTCTGAATTTTGAGAGGCATACCTTGGCATTGAATTCTCGTTTGTCTGACTTCGCATTACGGCTGTAGGTGTGCTGAACGACTGGCACATCAACGTAGATCTCTTCATTCTTCTGGTATGCCACGCTGGTACTACGGCTTTTAACGAAATCAACCGTGAATGAATGTCCCCGGTAGCCGTTACCTGAATCATCCTTAGCTGCCCCGGGTGCGGTAACCGGATTAACGACCTGTCTCCACTCACAAAAGACGCGTGAACCAGAACGCAGGTGCTGGTTCGCCTGCTTAATGTAGGACTCCAGCGATGGTCTGGTATCGGCCTCCGGGTCACTCAACAGACCGGTTCCATCTGCGTCATGAATAAAGCGGCAATATTTCTCCTGGAAGTCCATCGAGATGAAATTAATGTTACTACTGCGATCATAGAATTCGCCAAACAGGCGCTCACGCTGGTCGAGCCCGCAGCAAAGGATCAGGAAACGTTTATAGTGCAGCGCCATCTTTTCATGCGCCCGCAGCCGGTCAGTGTAAGCTACATCGCGGAAGGTGATGCGAGAACCGTCAAAACCGCGAAAAAGCGCGTCCTGCTCGTCACGTTCAGGGAACAGCGTATGAGCGCCCAGATGAGATTCAACCGGGCTGCATACCTGGTAAATATTTTCGCCGTCTCGTACCAGCAGGAAGACACATCTGTTTTGAAAGTCTTTGGCCGCAGCCTCCCACGGATCCTGATAATTGACGTGCCGTCTGGTGACGGCCATAACCAGTACGCAACGTTGGGTCGGGAAAATCTGCTCGATTAGGCCCGGGTGTTTTTGCAGTGCCTGGTCGAATAAATCTGCTTTGGTGAAATCGAACCAGTCTCCCAGATCCAGATAGACAGCGAGCTCCTCATCCATCAGTAGCTTTTTCTGGACAAATGTCAGAGGAATGTCGCTCGGGGCTGAATTGCCTTTGATTATCGTGTTGACGACAACATCTTTGCCGATGAAAAGATCCAGAGACGCAATCCCTTTCATCAGCGATTCAACGTTCTCCCTGCTCTCTTCGAATGCGGCCAGCTGCGCCGCAGCCATTTCCTGGTAATAGGGTACGACGGCCTGAACGGCCCTGGTAATTTCGTTATTCTTACCTTGTAGCCATTCAGATTGTATGACGGCCAGTTTATGTCCATGCCGAGCCGCTTCCATCATTCCCTTAATGCTTTCCTCATTGACACCGGATGTCAGCGCATTTTCTAACGGGCCGGTGGCGAGGTTTGTGTACTGGTCAATCGTCGCGGGTAGAGTATTGAGTTTGTTCTCGCTTTTTTCTGTCTGCTCTTTTTCAAGGCGTTCCGCAATGATCTCTTTCATGCGTTCAGGGTTTGTCATCGCCTCGGAAAGTTCAACGGTCAGCTTCTGAGCCAACTGCTGGCAGGCCTGCACTTCACTTTCGCGGACTTCTTTCGAGTCAGCAGCAAAGGTGAATTTGTTAACGAAGTCATCAAACAAAAAGCGGTGCTGAGTGAAGCTACGGGTAGTGCCACAAGTGCGGCCAGATTCATCGGTATATTCAAACCGAATGTGTTGGCCATGTTTTGATGGGTGGGTGCGCAGAATGACCGTATGCAGTTTGTTGTCGACCCAACGCAGCGATTCAATCAGCAGTACTTCGGAAGCGGCAATGTTCTCTTCAGCAATGGCTTCATTTGCCCGCCAGTACTGACCGCCTTGAAGAGAATGGAAACGTTCAATTCGCTCTACCGGTTGTTCAATGCGCACGATACCCGTCATTATGATCTCCTTCCCCCGGCTTTAGCCATGTTGCCGCTATTGTACTAGGACATGGTGTTTCTAATGGCTTAAATGGGGGACATATTGTTTGTGATACTTTGATTTTATCGTTGGGGGGGCAGGTGACGAATAGCTCTGGGGGATGAAAGGCAACGAAGAGTTGCCTTTTACGAAAAGGAAGATGCAGTACGAATTGCGGGTGGTCAGGAAAGAGGGTTTACCCAGCCTTTTCCGGTCACGAACTGAATTTTGCCAGCCTTTCTTAGCGCCTGTAACCGCCGGTCAAGAATGCGGAATGGCATCGGCTTATTCCTCTCCTCATCAGCGAGTCGGGAACACTCACCAGCTACGTCTGGAAGCATAATCAGTGAAAATGGAACCGGCTCTTTGCCGAGTATTTTCATGATCGCACTGTCCAGAACGGCGTACTTGTTTTTAGCAACTTGCATGTTCACTGTCCCCTCTCTCTATAGCGTGGTGATCGGTTCGCCTGATACCTACGGAACACATTCCGGTGGGACGGCCTTATTTTTATCCTGCCAACGTAGAGCAGCCTTAATACACTGCTTACACGTTATTTCACATACGTAAGGCCCGTACTCACCATCACTATGGGTGGCTGGGTTAACCCAAAGCTTGCCGTTACTTCCACCTGCGGCGGTGCAAAGAAAATCCCCTTCATTTCTGACCAGGCGCCCATCACGTATGTCCTCAAGTAAAAGCACGTGAATCACAGTTCGCCGGTTTATACCGTTACCGCTACTGTTTTCCGTCAGCCCGGAAATCACCGATTTGAATCCGCTTGTCCATCGTACCGGAAGATACAAACGAGCGTTTCGCTCTTGCGCCTGTTGCATCAGCTTCATATCGAGAGCGGCCTTTTGCTGTCGTTCTTCTTCTTGCCGTGTCAGACGTTGTCTGGCCTGTTCCTCTCGTCGGGCCCGGCTATCAATCTCAGTTTCAGCTTTAATATCGAACCGGTCAGGTGTAAGAAACAAAGTCGCACCTACCGGAGGGAGTGTGCCCTCCACCAGCAGCAGGTTATCCTTTGTTGCTTCCACATAAACTGTTCCAACCTCGGTAACCACACCCGTTTTATCTTTTTCCCCCCGGAACCAGAAGGGCGATGGGTAAGGAGGGTATTTGAGAACGATCATAATTTTTCCTTTCTGAAATACCGCATCGAGTTAATTTACTGGTTGTCAGAACGCAGTAATGTTATTTCTGATTTTGTTCCCGGTACTTCATTACGATATCCATTTCCTGTTGAGTTAATCCATTCTGAACTGCGGCCCGGCCTTGCCATATGTGAAAGAGCACCTCAAGAAAGACCTTTTCTTCTTCCTCTGATACTGAACCACTTGAATCAGGTGAGTAATCATCTTTCATAAAGCTATCGAACAGAACTCTTTCGCTGAGCCCCGCTATAGCAGGTTGTTCGCTGTGGGTCAGCCAACCGTGATGCCACGAAAACATGCAGTAGGCTGCTACATCACGTGGATCACCTTTTGAAAGGTGTCGGTGGAGCTCTTTGAGGCATTCATCCTTCCAGTCAGATTTTGCCCATTCAGCCCCACGACCATACTTCTCCTGGGCCCGGTAAAGCTTACCCGCCATCTCAGAGGCGAAGTTAACTACAAGCTGAGCTGTTGCATCGTGTAAACCAGCAGGGATCTTTACGAGGTGATTTGTGAGGCCACACTCATTGATAACTACCCGCAGACCACGCTTTATCTCTTCAACATCATCGGAACCAATTGCACCCTCACCAGATGCCGCGTGGAACGCGTAGGCCATTGCGTCCGTTATTTCTACCGATGAATCAGCCTTTTCGCCTGACGTACACGTTTCTTGAACCAGCTCGCCCTTCTGTTTGTTGTCCAGCAGACTAATCATGGTGTTTTTAAGTAACGTTGCTTTTTTGACGGCTTCCATATTGCCGTTCTGCAAAGCGGTCGTAATCTCAGTATCTATCTCGTTAATGCCTAGCTGAAGCTCTTCAGCACTGGCATAGAATATATTTACGATTTTTGTCTGGCGCATTAATTTTCCTTTTCAATAATTTTATGTCCAAGAGAATCAAGTATTGCAATAACTTGGTCTCTGGAATATGCAGGATAACTATGATCTGCAAAGCAACATGCAGGGGGTGGCAGTATGATTTTTTGTGGGCTTTTATTTCTTAGTTCCTTTAACTCCAATAATATGCTGAGTAATTGAGACGCTTTCTTTTCCATCGCATCAGCTCGGCTTGGGCTGATAAGTGCCCTCTGCGCATATAGCAGTTCAGTTGTAGTCTCAGTAATCATCGAGTCGAGTTTTGCAGGTGTCAGTTGCTCCATTTTTCCACCGGTTATTAATGCAATAATTGAATTCAGACCGTCTCTTTTGAATAGACAACGTTTTTAGCGAGTTCGAATACAAAATCGCTTACGAAGGTAAAATCGCGCCATACCAGCACACCATCTACCTTATGCCGCAACTCAACCTGAGTGGATGTGTTGCTATACTTAGTGACCTTGATGTCCCAATCAATGAAACCACCAGCATTCTGAAGTTCAGTGACAGCGGCTAGGTTTTCCTGTTGCTTCAGGTTGTAGGCCTCGTCTGAGTCGTCGTTCTTCACAAGCTGGATTTTTTTGAATACCATGCGGAATCGGTCGGCCAGAACTTTGCCACGCATTTTTTCAACATCATTAAATACCTGCTCGACGTATGCACTCATGGTTTTCCTCGTGACTTTAATGATAGCAATTACAAAACCCGTATAGCCTGATTAGGCTCTGTATTTTTTAAAAATTAATCCGTGAGTAACATTATTAACTGCATTAAACCTACGACGAAATTTAAAAGAAGACAAAATGTGCTTGAATTTAAGAAATATTGAATTCGTTTAGTTTATCTGTTAAAAAAATACTGCTATTGAGCACCAAAAAAGGTGTCTTCTTACAGCGGAAACAAAAAACGCTAGAAAGTTACTTTTTCCTCATTGGAAGGCTTTTTAAAAGCGTTTCCATCGGGATGGCTTCGACGGATTGTTTCATTTTCTCTGGTTCTACTCCAAGAGATGCCAGCTGCCGGTACAGTACTTCCCGTTCTTGCAGGAGGCTTATCGCCAGCCGTGATATTGCAGCGGCGTTTTCCAGGGCGATTGCAAGGTTGTTTTCGGATGGAAAACTATCCCATGTATCCACTATGCCTTTTGCCAGGCACACGGTTCGCTTAAGCGGCTGAGGAACGTTTAATGGGTTAACGCCGGGTGGCATACCGGACAACTGCCTAATCAGTGCTCTTCCTTTCATTCCATCAGTTCTGTCTGCCATAGCAAGACCTCTATTCGTTGTACGTGGTCACTTCGGCTGAGTAGCAGTGCTGCTGATAACAGGCCTCTGTCTGACCAGACAAAGCGGTACGCAGCATTACGGTAGTTCCGGGTACGGGCGCGGATTTTGACCCGGGCGGAAAATCACTTAGCTCTACACTGATTCCGGCATGACCCGAAAACAGCACTGGGTTTTCACGCATTTTCATGCCGATATTCTGGTTACCATTTGCAATGCGATACATCACTTGTTCGATAGTAATCTGAACAGGTTCGTTGATCCGTAAAGGCCTGTTCCCGTTGCTGCCATTAGCCTGGCTGCACAGCAACAACATAGATGCTACTGTCGTAATAGCAACAGAGCCTAGTGAAAGCATGATTTTCATTATTTTCCCTTTATTCCAGGCAGTTAAGCCGCCTCACAAAATTCACTCTGACCAATGCTTGTTAAACCTGACAATTGCCACAGCCTGATTAACCGCATCATTATTTTGATATGGATCCGTAACGCGTCCGCGTTCTGAGTTGCCAGTTCCTGTATGTGTATCAGGCCAAGGCTCAACTCTTTATGGCTATTGAGTTCATAAAGCGCACGTCGATAAATATTGAACATCTCACGAGCCACCAGCGATTTAAGGACTTCCGGTACTGAAGCACAGTGCGCGAAAGCTCGGGCCCGCTCCTGTCTCCAGTAGCGGCGCAGCGCATTTGATGTATCAGGTTTGTTGCCCACGTCACTCATCACAAGACACCAGGCATTGGTCTGGTTGATCAGGACAGTTTCCAGGCTGTTTTTGCACAGCGTTTTCTCGTCCATAAGCTCGTTATGGCTTTCCTGGCGTAAGACGCGATGCAGCCAGAACCCAAATTCTGTCATGCGGGTCATGTGGTACTGGATGGTGAAAGCGAGGTTAGCCCACCATTTAAAACGAATGATCCGGGCCTCCAGCGTTCTTTTCAGAACATGCTGGTATTTCTCGGTCGAGAGGATGCGAAGGTCTTTTCGAGCTGTGATCCCTTCCATCGACTGGAATCCGGTCAGGCCGAGTCGATGGTAGGTTTGACCACGCTGCATCATTTTGTGATACAAGGCTGACTTACCTTTGCACAGAGATACCGTGCCGAAACGCAGGTAGAACTGCGCCGCGCTCCCAGCGGTGTACGCCCCGCTCTCAATAGCAGATTTAAGGCGTGGGTATTCCACCCATAACACAAAGCTTGCAGACTCTTCATCTACGGTAACTTCGTTATCTTCGCTGAAACTGACAACACGACGGTGGCCGTCTCTTGTCTTGATGACACGTGCGGCGCGTTCGTCATCTCCGCCGTCGAAATAGGTCATTTCCGCAACAGGATCAGCCAGCCCATCAAATAGTGAGTCATCGCCAAATTTCCCCACCTTCAGCCAGACTGCTTTAGGGATTGGGGACTGAGGGACTACAGGCATCGTCGGTTCATCAGTCAACAGATCCAGCTCGCCGTGGGCCCAGACGCGGTGGTAGATCTCCAGTGCCCTAAAAGGCTTGTCATTGAAATGATGGAAAGCCCACATGAAATCGACATGCACAACGGCTTCTTCGCTGACGATGCGGAACTGAGGCCGGGACATGCGACGGTTATGCGCATTGTCTTCCAGCAAGCCGTAAGCGAGTTTCTCGGCAACGTCATCGGCGCGTTGCTGCTCTACGTAGTCGGCGCTACAGCAGATGTGTAACAGACGTTCCAGGAATTTCGGCGAGTATACATCTGGCTGGATCTTAATATACCCACCTTCGTATACCGTGCGGCCCACTGGATGGCGGTCTTCCCAGGCATAACGGCGTTTGGCAATGAAACGCTGAAGCCGGTTCAGGATAGCCATATAGCCATATTTCTCCGGGTCGGCATTCAGCAGGTTTTCCATAGAGCGGTCGAGCCCTACAGCCTGGCAAAGGTAACAGCCAAATCGTGAACCACAGGCGCTTTTTGCTTTTTCAGAACCCGTCCAGACACATTCGCCCGTAGCCTCTTTGTAGAGCTCAGCAGTTTCATTATTGTTAGGCAGGTAACTGGGTAACGCAAAACGAGCCTCATCCCCGGACGATAGCAGGAATTCCCATACGTTCCCCTGATGCCAGTGACGGATCGGATAGAGCTCACCGCCCTCTTTTGTCTGTTTAACGTCTTCAGCGCTCCCGCCTTTTTTTTCGATGTTCATGGCACGGGTTGTGCTCTCTGCATCACGGGAACCCAGCAGCAGACAAACGCGCTGACGAACGGCTTTAGGCAGTCCTCGCATGTACTCGGCACGGGCCCGACGTGCAGGATCGACCTTCAAGTCGATCGAGCACTGTCTGGCGGAACTATTTGAAAATGTTGGCAATCCTCGCCCTGAAAGGATGCGGCCAGTCCACCCAGATGTCAGTCCAGGCTTACCAATTACAATGCTCAGCGGTAACTGGTGCTTTTCAACGAATGCCTCAAGTTCGGCGAGTTTTGTGTCTGCCAGCCAGCGGACGGCTGGATTCTCGATGCCCGTGTCGGTGTGGATCACATAGTGATGCTGGCTGATGTTTGTGCCATTGCGGGTAGCCCTTACCAGCGCCATCAGGAAGAGGTGCAGAACGCACTCAGAGTCCTTTCCTGATGAATACGCCAGGCTCATAGTCCAGCCGTCAGTAAGCGCTTTATAAATGGCGTTTGTGCCGGTGGTGATAAGATTGGCCATGCTCGTGCCAGTGCTGGCATCGACATAATTCAGGTCTTCGTCATTAGCCAGTGTTTGCCAAACCGTATCCCATTTATCCCCGGTAAGGATTGGGGCAAGGGTCGGTTCTGATGTGCCAAAGTCGATTACCTGTTGCATGGTTCACCTGTTTATTTATTCGTTTTGTATATTTATTTAAACACGGGCGTACCAGCTGACGAATAAGGCCAGCGGTATTATTTAATGATTTATTTAGTAATCGGGGATGGAAATAATTGATCAAGACAACTCATTGGTTTGCCAATGGCATTTGTGAGCTTTAGAATTTCTCCCGGCGTAACTGCCTTAAGCATTTCAGAGCGCCCTTCACGGATATATTCATCTACAGACATATTCCGCCATCCTGCTTTTGGTCGATTACTGCAACCTTGCCAGTTTGAATCAGCATTATCCCGACGAAGAACATATACATCGATAGAGCGAGTTAACCCTGCACCGAACGCAGCCTGAGCAGTAATTTTCACTTCAGATCCATCCTTGCGTTTAATGACCTGCGATATACGCGTGATTAACTCTTCAGGTGCGGATGCGTTGTTCTGAGTTTCATTTGTCATAAAACACCTCGTGAATATTGTCCGGTTTGTTTACTTATTAAATCACGAGGCATTCGGGTGACGAAGTGATGTTCAGAAAGATACTTTTCTTTGCTGGAGCAGGCTTAACCGTTGGTTGTCTGGATGCTACCATTCATAAGAAATGACGGTTAGCGTATCACTCACCTGTTCTTTGGTGATCTTTGGTTTTACCGGTTCGGGTAAAATTGTAATCGAAATTTGAATAGTTGCCGTTGCCTGTTGCTTTTTATCACCACTATTTCCCTCATCCTGTGCCAGTGCATTCCATGAAACAACGAATAATAAAGCTGAGAGTATCGTTTTCATTTTACACCTATATAAAAGATTGCTGTCCGTAGAACCATTATCTATCGGGCCAATCAGCTGGCGAAATTAAACAGTCGAAAACCTTTAATTAAATATCAGGATAAGGTCAGTAGCTTTTATGGTCAGTCGTCATCATGATACTCAGGGCCACCATAATTATCAAATCGAGACCATTGACCATTAAATGTGAGACGTACTGTCCCTATAGGCCCGTTGCGCTGTTTACCTATGATAATTTCGGCTATACCTTTCATATCGCTATTTTCGTGATAGACCTCATCACGGTAAATAAACATGATCAGGTCAGCATCCTGCTCAATGGAGCCTGACTCTCGCAAATCTGAGTTTACCGGACGTTTATCGGCACGTTGTTCAAGCGAGCGGTTTAGTTGCGATAAAGCGATTACCGGTACATTCAGCTCTTTTGCCAGTGCTTTCAGAGATCGGGAGATTTCAGCAATTTCCAGAGTTCTGTTGTCAGATAACGACGGTACACGCATCAACTGAAGGTAGTCGATCATAATGAGGCTAAGCCCACCGTGTTCGCGGGACAATCGACGCGCCCGGGAGCGAACGTCCATAGGTGTTAGGCCAGAGCTGTCATCAATGTAAATGTTCTTTTTTTCCAGCAGCAGTCCCATTGTGCCGGATAACCGGGCCCAGTCCTCGTCATCGAGCTGTCCGGTTCGGATGCTGGTCTGGTTGACGCGTGATAGCGATGCCAGTGAGCGCATCATGAGCTGTTCCGTAGGCATTTCCAGGCTGAAAATCATGACGGGCTTATCGTTTGTCAGCGATACATTCTCGCAGATGTTCATTGCAAACGTAGTTTTCCCCATTGAGGGTCTGGCAGCGATAATAATCAAATCCGAGGGCTGTAGACCGGCTGTCTTCTTGTTCACGTCCACGTAGCCGGTATCAACTCCAGTGACCCCGTCATGGGGACGCTGGAACAAGGCTTCAATCTTGGTAACGGTTCTGTCCAGAATGCTGCTGATATTTTCCGGCCCACCGCTTTTATTTCCCCTTTGCTCTGCAATCTGGAAAATCCGGCTTTCTGCAAGATCAAGCAATTCGTCACTTGTCCTACCTTCCGGGTTGTAACCGGCCTCGGTTATTTCGTTGGCAACTTTTATCATTTCCCTGATTACGGCACGTTCCCTGACGATCTGCGCGTAGGCAATTATATTTGCCGCACTGGGCGTATTTTTTGACAGTTCTGCCAGATAGGCGAAACCGCCGAGACTATCCAGCTTACCTTCTCCCTCGTTTTCGATGTGCTCAGCGAGGGTTATCAAATCAATCGGGAATTGATTCGCAACGAGCGATCTCATTGCAGAGAAAATTGAGCGATGCGGTCGAGAACTAAAATCCTGCTCACTAACGATTTCTGCCACATCATCCCATCTCTGGTTTTCAAGCATTAACCCGCCCAGCACGGACTGTTCCGCTTCTATCGATTGCGGAGGGGTTTTTAAGCTGTATTCAGCTGTTTGCTTTGTCTCACCTGTTTCGGTAAACGAGATGTCCGCCATAGTCATAAGTGGCCTCAGAGGTTCTGGAATAGCTTTTGTTTTTGTAATTGTCGTGCGCATTCCGATACCAACTCCGGGTAACTGGATGCTATTGCCTTTAGAATTGCTTCAGAGAGCTCATTCGCTTCATCAGAGCGGCCCACCAGCCTCAGCTCGGCTACTGTACCGGGGTCGCAGTTTGTCAGGTTGGCGCGGGCGTAATTGACTTTCAGCCGCGCCAGAAATTCCACCCCGGGCTTGCGCTTCACCGCGTGGACAGAAAGTGTTTTTCGGCAAAATCGACCAGCTGTACGGCGTTCGTGATGCTCCAGAGCTTTTGCTTCCAGCTCCTGCCCGGCGATAACGGTCACATAGAGGCTACTAATCAACGCCGATACATTCATGCAGCAATCCCCCGCTTATTAGCCAGCGCAACGGTATCCAGAAGTACGAAGTCATCAAGCAGGTTCAGTCCTGCGGGCGTCTTCTGATCACGCCATAGCGCATCCAGTACATCGGTGTCTGGCATTCCCGTTGGGATTAGGCTTAGAAGTTCGGATAACGTATCTACCTGTAGCATGTGGCAGATAGAAGCCAGCATTATTCCCTCTGACGCTTTATCCATAAGACCACCGATCAGAATCTGAATTTCCGGGGTCATAACAAAATGCTCATAATTGGATTTATTGAATCGGCACTGAATGAGTTTATAACCCTTGAACTCAGTAATTAACTCCTGAAGGAATACATGCAGCATATCTGGTTTTGTTTTTCTAATAGCCGCTACCTGCATTGCAATTTTTAAAATGCCATCATCAACTCTTTCGTGCGGGCATCCTGCGGAGGAATAAATACTTTTTGCCTTTTCGAGCCAATTTTGCAGCTCGATATAATTAGTCTGAATATTCAACGCGACCCCCATTGCTATCCAAAAAAGTCTATAACCCTGATATTTTAATGCGCTCCTGTCTATCATCGAAAAATTTAAGGCAGCAAAATGCGGCCATTTATATGTGCAAAAATATGAGCCGGTTTATCCGGCCCATCAGAATGAAAAGGAATTTTATGCAGGTCTGTTAAAGACCTGCTGGGAGGTTAGTACACCGGGTGCAGCTGAGTCTCTTCAGTTTCACCATTCTGCTGGTTAGCGCCATCGGTATCGGCATCAGTCGCATCGTCAGCACCGCCGTTGTTTTCAGCACTATCACCGTCGTTGTCACCATTAGCTTCAGCATCTTCTGCCTGTTTTGCTGATTCCAGTTCAGCCAGGGTAGCCATCAGAGTACGGGCCATTTCAGGAGTCAGGCGTAAGACGACTTCTTCCGGCACGGTTTCCGTAATTTCGATCTGATTTTCATGCTCACCTTCCGGCTGCGGCGGGATCTGGTCGCGCAGCTGGCTCAGGGTTGGCAACAGGCTGTCGAAGGTTTTACGGATAACTTTCGGTTTCAGGCCAGTCTTTTTCTTGGAACTCACGAATTTGGCAGTGACGCGGGTTTTCCCAGCTCCTTCTGCCTTTTTCAGGGATTCCATCAGGACTTCATACGGGTCGCGGTCAGTACCCTGACATTCGTTAATAACGTCAACGGCAACGTCACCAGATACCTTATCTTCTTTCACCAGCATCTTGATGCTGAAGTCAGCGTTTGCCAGCACGATACTGCGGCGAACGGTGACCAGAGAGACACCCAGACGCTGAGCAATCGACTCAATGGTGTGACCCCAGCCAATCAGGCGCTTGAAGCCTTCAGCGCGTTCCACCATCTTCAACTGAAGGGAGTTGGCGCTCTCGATCATGTTGTAGACTTCTTCGTCCTTGCCGCCTTCAAATTCCTCGACGGTGATTTTCTGGAAGCTCGCGCCCTCAGCAATCGCCATCATCAGGCCAGCAAAACGGTGGTGGCCATCAATGATTTTCAGGCGGGTTACGCCTTCCACTACTACTGGTTTAACGCGGATGACAGGCACTGACTGAGGACGTTCCAGATAAGCGTGTTTGAACATTACCGCACGGTCATAATTTACGTCGCGGAGGTTCAGTCCCTCTTCCACAAACAACCAGTACGGGCTCACCGCAAAGACGTTGTTACGCCCGATATCGGCTTCTTCGAACTGTTCCGTATTGCCGCTTTTACGCGCTTTGGTTACGAAATCGCTCAGTGCTCGGAGTGATGATGGCGCTTTGTCTAAGCTGCGCATCAGTACCGCAGCGCCTTCCAGATTTTCCAGGGTACGGCTTTGTTCGAAGATAGCTTTAACGTCGGTGTTCATGGTGTTTCTCCGCTTTAGTTATTGTGTCGCGAGGTTCGTTGCTTGCTGTAAATCCAGTTAAACACACACCAAACAGGTGACGAAGCGTATTTGGGGACAAAATGTCTCTTTTTTTTCGGGTACATAAAAAAGCCCTGTAATCCAGTGATTACAAGGCCTTAGCTCGTAATGATGACATCAAGATGGCGACGTTTTTCGATTTTGACCGCATTTTTCATCAAAATTGTCATCACTTCATTTAGTTTTGAACTCTCCCCTTCCTCATATGAACCCCAAGGTAGGAATGGAGTAGGACTATTGATATTGAATGCAACGCCCGTAGGGCATCGCCATGCAGTTGGCTTCTTTGAGTCAGGTTCCCATTTCACCAGGAGTATTGGCGCGTTACAGTCGATGTCATCGATGGCTGGTATAGCCTCATATAAAAACACTCCCGCATCATCCCCACTGAAGAAAGCTAGATGCTTATACGCGCTGGCAAAAGAGACTACGCCCGCGAAAAGGCCCACAACGATGAGGTTAAGGTTCGATGTTTTGTGACGGATACGTTTTTGCTTCAGGCGAACCATTGTCAGGGCTGACAAGAAGATAGCCACCAGCCCCCCGGCTCCTGCGAACCAAACGGAATTGATTTGCAGGAAGGAAATCAAATCACGATGCTCTCTCTGGTTTTCTTCAAGCATCAACGACACAAAAGTTGTTGTTACTGGCATTGATATCAGGAATATCGTGATCATCACTATTGCAAAAGTCTGTATGGAATAGCGGTCTCTATTTTCCTCTATAACAGAATTAAAGGATAACAGATAAACAAATGTAAATAATAAAATGGAAAGAAGGTACATTGGTTATGCCTTTTTTTGGGTTATCGCTGAATTCTTTTATTTAATTCTGTTCTGAAAAATGCATACAAGAACTGCCACCCATCACCATGAGCCGTTCTGAAATCTTTTTCAGGGAGTACCGGAAAACCAAATTTAAAATTATCTTTTCCAGTGTGGCGCTGGCAAAAGTGCGCAAGCTCATGTGCCACTACGCCTTTGATATGATCCAGTTGATTGATTGAATAAAATGCTCCGATGTCCTTACGCTGCTCTATATGTGCGTACTCATGGTAGCGATAGCGCGGTGTATCACTGTCAGGATAAATGGACGATGGTGAAATAGTGATTGAGCTCCTGCCGCCCCATGAATGTTTGGCACTCCAGTTGACCCGAACTTCAGGCGCAGGGCCGGTGAAACCATATGCCTGTCTATAGAGGTGCAGAAGATACCCTGAATACAGAAAAACAACTTTCTCCGCCGTCATAACGCGAGAAACGCCATAGCGAGCAACTGCCCTATCTCTGGCTGTCAGAACGGGGGTTTTTACCCGTGGGGAGAATAATTTTGTTGGGCTGAATAGCCAGACTTCTGAATCGTCATCAGGCATATCCAGTATCACCTGAATTTCTTCAGGCGACCCAACTCGTTGATGCCACCTTTCAAGATTATCGCCCACTTCATTCAGGCTGATTAAATCATCGGCATTCTCGTAGAATAACCAGATCAGCGTTCCTCGTGGGAGTGCTTTCTCAGCTGAAATATGTGAGAGGATAATTTGACGTGGTGTCTTCTTATTCGCCACAGTTCCCGGATGCTTCTATCAGTTTTATTTTTGTTGCTTCTGCCGCCTGCATTTTTTGTTTCATCTTCTCAATGCTAGCGGTCACACGGCGGGCGCACCATTGATACGCTGCCTGACGTGATTCGAAAAACTCATAATCCGCGTGCAGGTAAACTGATGTGCCGTAGGAGACGGACATACGGTAACCCTTCGGCGTTTCATTGATGACTTCCCGTTCTTCTACACAGTTTTCAAACTCAGGGACATAATCCACGAATCGACGACGCAGAATGCAAAACAGCACCTTTATTTGGTTTTCATCAGTCATTTGTTATCCTCGTTATTCTTCTTATTTATCATCAACCTTTCTTAATTGTCGATGCTGAATACGGCGGAGCGGATTTCACGCTTGGCCTGCTGACGGGCGCGGTGTTTGCTTACACGAAGAGATCTATCGTATGCATTGTTTTTACGATAGCCACGCGAGCGGCACAGTGAACAAGTGCAGCCTTCTACTGAATAGAAAATCCCAAACGGTTTCATAAGTATCACCTTTAAGCTTGATAATAATGTTTATCATAGCTGGAGTTATTCAGGTGACGAATAGTTAAGGGGCGCGTTTTGCTTGGGTTTTTACACTATCGTTTATTGAGTCGATGAGGTCGGAAATAGAAAGGAGTTTTCTGCCAAAGAATAGTTTTCGTCTGGCTTCTATTTCGTAGCGGAAGGGTTCAATAATTTCATCTTCATGCATGATTACGAAACGATAGCCGTTATTAAGGAGTTTATGCAGCTTGTTTGTTTTTTTTCTTATGGGACTTAGCTTAAACATTGTTATCAACTTCTCATCATGATCACCTGAATTGTTATAACACAGTTATTTCCGACACGCTGCTGCTTTTGCTGAAGAACTCGGATTGCTTTGGGCTGGGCCAGCAGGTTGTATGCCGGGCGAACCCGGCATCGTTATCACAGGGCTTTTTCTTTTCCCTTTCGTTCTATCCCACGAAACATCGCGCATTTCCGCACAATATCCAGTGTCGGGATGCTACCACTCCCCTGCTCTTTCACGCTCATTCGCAACGTGAGCCGTAGCAACATCTTGATGTCACGTGGTGGAAGTTCTGGGTAAGTGTTTACAAGTGATCTGACCAGTTCATCAGGAATGTTCACGCCAAAGTTCTCACCCATAATCTTCCAGATCTTTTGGGCATCTGATTTCTCCGGCACATCATAGTGAATGATTGCAGCGCATCTTGGTATGATAGCCTCATCGATGTCACTACCCCGGTTGCTTGTCATGAACATCAACCCATCGAAATACTCCAGTGTACGGAGGAACTCCGCAACGATGGCATTTTGAGTCAGTGATGCTCCACGCTGCATGACAAACACATCGGCTTCGTCCAGAAGCAGGACACAGTTCCAGCGTTTAGCCCGGGTCAGAATCGTCCGCAGATTTTTCTCAATGTCATCGGCGTTGGTTCCCAGTGCGCCAGCATGAATTGAGTACAGGGGCCGTTCAATGACCTCTGCATACACTTCAGCAGTTAATGTCTTCCCAAGTCCGGGTGAGCCCACGCACATGATGATGTTACCCGCGCTTTTCCCTTCAACAATATCGCTGGTGAAAGCGCTGATATCCGTGGTCAGTATATCGAGTAAATCACGGTGGTCTTCCGGCAAAACCATCTTTTTTGGCAGTTCTTTATCATACTTGTATGGTTTTACGTTATTGGCATGTATCCAGATAAAGTCTTGCAGCGAGAGATCAAAATAACGCTGCACAGGAATTTCGGGTAAAAGGCCAAACTGGTCATCTTCAAAAAGAGGCGACTCCACTTCTGCACCGTAGGCATCGCACTCACTATCAGGCAAATCGTGTATCAGTTTATGCCCTGCTATTTCCAGATTCCGGTCGCTGTAGCTATACGATTCCATTCTGACAGCCCTGCCGGTTGCTTTAAGGAAGGTGCGAACAAGTTCCTGATATGAGATCATCATATTCATCCGGAGCGCATCCCAGAGGGACATCATGAGCCATCAACTCACCTTCGCCGATAGTGAATTCAGCACTAAGCGCCGTCAGACCCGAAAAGAGATTTTCCTCTCCCGCATGGAGCAGATTCTGCCATGGCAGAATATGACCGCTGTCATCGAGCCGTTTTATCCCAAGGCGGGCAATGGCCGACGGCCCTATCCGCTGGAGACCATGCTGCGTATTCACTGCATGCAGCATTGGTACAACCTGAGCGACGGTGCCATGGAAGATGCCCTGTACGAAATCGCCTCCATGCGCCTGTTTGCCCGATTATCCCTGGATAGCGCCCTGCCGGATCGCACCACCATCATGAATTTCCGCCACCTGCTCGAGCTGCATCAACTGGCCCGTCAATTGTTCAAGACCATCAATCGCTGGCTGGCCGAAGCAGGCGTCATGATGACCCAAGGCACTTTGGTGGATGCCACCATCATTGAGGCACCCAGCTCTACCAAGAACAAAGAGCAGCAACGCGATCCGGAGATGCATCAGACCAAGAAAGGCAATCAGTGGCACTTTGGCATGAAGGCCCACATTGGTGTCGATGCCAAGAGTGGCCTGACCCACAGCCTGGTCACCACCGCGGCCAACGAGCATGACCTCAATCAGCTGGGTAATCTGCTTCATGGAGAGGAGCAATTTGTCTCAGCCGATGCCGGCTACCAAGGAGCGCCACAGCGCGAGGAGCTGGCCGAGGTGGATGTGGACTGGCTGATCGCCGAGCGTCCCGGCAAGGTAAAAACCTTGAAGCAGCATCCGCGCAAGAACAAAACGGCCATCAACATCGAATACATGAAAGCCAGCATCCGTGCCAGGGTGGAGCACCCGTTTCGCATCATCAAGCGGCAGTTCGGCTTCGTGAAAGCCAGATACAAGGGGCTGCTGAAAAACGATAACCAACTGGCGATGTTATTCACCCTGGCCAACCTGTTTCGGGTGGACCAAATGATACGTCAGTGGGAGAGATCTCAGTAAAAACCGGAAATAACGCCAGAAATGGTGGAAAAAATAGCCTAAATAGGCTGATTCGATGTGTTTGCGGGAAAAAAATCGGCCCAGATCCGCGAAATTTTAATCAGCGAGTCAGCTTGGGAAGAAATGACCTGCTTATTCGCACCTTCCTTAAACTGATTGCCAAATTGCCCGTCGACCACTTCCTTAAACCGCGTTAGTTGTTCCAGGTACTCTTGTTTCAGCTCATGCGTTTCATGGTAGATATCACGGTCGGCCAGTGTCTTAGCGACACTGCGCCGCGCCACCTCATTAGGCTCGAAATTCAGGGCGGTAAGCTGGGTTCCGTAAACCTTTTTGGAGTGCGAATATTCGCCGAACCCATACCAGCTGATTTGTAACAATAGTGATGGGGGACGGTCAGAGTTTTTTTCTGATTTTAATTCTTTTATTGCTGTAACAAGACCGGGGTACAGGTTGCCGTCATGACCGCGTCGGTATATCCAGCCATCAATTCGATTTGACTTCAGATACTGTAGTAACACACGACCGAATGCCGGAAAACTGCTCACAGGCTTATCGAAATCACCTTCCAGTGCAGTGATGATCGATTCAAGAGCTCGTCGATTTTTTGACTCTCCATCACCACGACATGCCTGTAAAAGTTCATTCAGATCATCCCGAGATAAACATAGCGGATCGACGGCAATCTCATCGTCAGAACTACGGTGGCTATAACGATTACGTAAAGCCTCAAATGTTGGGCTTGTGGTAGCTTTTAGTGTTTCTGTTTTTATCGTGAGTGCCATAGCCGTCCTCGTCAGTAATTTACTTTGATATGCCTTAAGTTCACATGGAAGGGGCAACTTCGAACGCATTAGGAACTCTGATCCGCGAGCCTATTTCCAGTTTAATGGTTGCCTTTACGTATTCACCCTCCTTCAGATAGGTGATGTCTTGGTTATGAAATGTTGACTTTTCATGTGTAGCCCACCATTCCATAGAGCTTGGGATTTTTAACGTTAGCCCAAGATGTTCAGTGAGATAGCATACTCCCATGTTTGAGTAGGTCTTAACGGGGTTCGGGTAGAATTGAAAGTTACCCTCTACGAGACAATCAGTACGAGGATCGATGAACGAAAGGAAAACGCTAAAAGTACCCTGACGTTTTAGCTCGGCGTAAGCCTCAAGAATCGTGAAACGCTTTAATGCGTCATTTGAAAACAGGGTTACAATTTTTTCCGAAAGCATAGCCACCTCATGAGCTGTTTTTTTCCTATTATCAACCGGTGTCTCCTCCTGACGAATAGGTTTGCGGCCAAAAAAAAACTGCACCAGGAGGTGCAGTTTCGATAATCAAGCAATGGCGAATTGTTATTTTTCGCTACTCAGTTTATCCGTAATAAATGCTTCAATTTCTGCCATGAGCTCGGTACTCATTCGGTTAAATTCAAAGCGAACTTTACGGCCCGATGCATTTTTGCTGATACGGGCGTATTTGTCCTTATTAGCAAAATTAGCCAGATCACGGGTTTCCCAACTTTTTGCAGGTGGCTTTTGATCGAGTAATTCAACCGCCTTTGTGATCTGCGCCATGACAATTTTCTGCGCTTCCGGGATGTCACTGATGTCCAGATTAGCAATTTCTTCTTTCACCCTATCAACTACATCTGCAAGAATGAAAAGGTTGCTCTCTACGTATTTCTGAAGTTTGGACAACCGGCTGTAGAAGGAGTTTGGTATACCTTCATAATCCGGGAACAGAGCTATCAACGAACCGTCAATACGCGCCGCCTGAATACGTTTAAAGACTGACACATGGCTTATGCCAAGAAAGAGGGCAAGCTCTTCATTTTTGGTGAATCCTTTTTCCTGCATTAGTTCCAGATACTGAAGCCCAACCTCTCGGTATGAGAATCGGCGTGATGTTTGTGCAGCGGTAATAATCGCCTTGATGTCCTCAGCTGATAGATCATCTGGTAGCACCCATAAAGGCAGATCTTTTTGAGCCGCAATACAGCAAAAACGTCTGCGGCTACCTTCAATAAGCAGGTACACGCCATCACGTTTAACGGCAACACCTTCAGTATCAACACCCCTTGACTCAATTTGTTGCAGGATATCTCGTACTGCGTTTGTGGTAAGCGCTTCCTGATTTCGCGGGTTCATTGGGTGAACGGCGGTCTCAGTAGCGACATTTTCAGCTGCTACAGTGACGTGCTCAGCTTCAAGTTTTCGCCCGTTATGAAGGGTAAAGAGTTTCTTAATGCGAGGGGGACTCTTAAGGTTAGCTAACCCGGAACGGTGGCCTACATCGGTTCGCTTTGGCGTATTTAGATAACGCGATTTATCGTTTCCGATATGCTGTTCATCACTCATGCGTTAACTCCTTCCTTCGCTGAAAAACTCTTTATCTCATTAATAAACTGTTGATATACGGACATTACGGATTCTTCGGCAATATCCAGCTGCTTTGGTGAACATAACTCTTCAGATTTCTTAATATCGAGAACCGACCTACCCCGTGACGCAGCTGCTTTGAATGCTTCAGAGTTTTTGATATTGGTTGCCATAAACAGGTCTTGAACGGTTCGAATTAACTTATCGAGGACTATTTTTTCGTATGGGCTTTTATCATCGACGTTAACGGCCAGTACTTTAAACCATTTAATATTTTCACCTTTATTGGGAGACTGACGGAATCGCTCACTGATCGTCAGCATAAAATCAGTTGTGGATGCATAGTCGTATTCTCGCGGAGAAACTGCGACAAGAATACCGTCAGCGGCCTCATCAGCGGCCCAGATAATTGGCGAGTCTTCTGGAGGGGTATCGAAGATAATAAGGTCATACTTAGCTTTCAGGACTGGCATTATCACTTCTTTGAATCGTAGCAACAACTGAGTGCGCTCTTCTTTACTGCACTGCCAGTATTTATCTTTGAATCTCGCATCGGTTGGGAACGCAGTAATTACATCAAGATTTGGCAGATGGGTTGAGAACGGCATATTCTCAATGATTTCAGCCTCAGAGTAACCCATGTCGAGGTATTTTTTATATTCAGAACCTTCTTCATACACGCCCAGGATTGCGTCGATTGCAGTCAGGAATACGTCGTCTTCAGATACGCTTTGAATCATACCGCTACCAATAGAGCCTTGCGGATCCCATTCAATTACTAAAACTCTGGCATTCAACTGGAGATCAAGTGCTGCTGCTACAGCCAGAGCCACTGAGGTCGTGCTTTTTCCTGTCCCACCTTTATGATTCTGAACAATGATTGTTCGGCTCTGGTAGTAATCTCTATAGCGCGGATAACCCAGGGCATCCATAATATTCTGGACATCCCAGCGGGTATAAAGGTGGTTTTTGTTCTGATAAATAGGTTGACCCACCAGCCTTTTTTCTTCGAGATCAGCGAGAATTTTATTGAAGGTAACTCGAGATTTTCCAAAGAAGTCGGAGAGATTTTTTTTATTCAGGCAGTGGTTATAGATAAGGCGATCTACCCCCTCCACACTGTCATCTGATACAGATACCCGGGAAGAAGCCAGTAACGATTCTTTCAATGAAATTTGTTCGGACTTCATGCGTTGCCCGACAAGGGCAATTTTATCTATTAGATTCATTCTCGTCATACCCTCAAACCTGAATTATGAATTTAAACGCATATGCGTATACTTTACGTATAATGCGTAAAATGACGCTCTATGCGTATAATTGTAACGGCAATCAGATTGAGACGCTAACATTCTATTTTGTTTTTTCTTCATTTTGCGATCTCGAAATGCAGTTCAATGACACATCATCTTTCTCTTCTGGCGATTAAGGGGGTTAAGTAATCCACGGGGCGGGCAGAACCCGGAGAGACTGACTGGCGATTAAGGGGGTTAAGTAACCCACGGGTCGGGCAGAACCCGGAGATGCTGGCTGGCGATTAAGGGGGTTAAGTGACCCACGGTACGGGCAGAAACCGGAGAGGCTGGCTGGCGATTAAGGGGGTTAAGTGACCCACTGTACGGGCAGAAACCGGAGAGGCTGGCTGGCGATTAAGGGGGTTAAGTGACCCACGGTACGGGCAGAACCCGGAGAGGCTGACTGGCGATTAAGGGTGTTAAGTAATCCACGGGTCGGGCAGAACCCGGAGATGCTGGCTGGCGATTAAGGGGGTTAAGTGACTTAGCGCTGGAGGATACGCCCTGCAACTATTGGTAAATGAATGACAAGGTTTCCCGTAAGACCCATCAAATAAAAAAGCCTCTGAAGTAGAGGCTCTTGGGTATTCGATATAGTTAGGCTAATTCGTCCGGGTCGTTGATGGCACTAACGAAGAACTCCGTGCGGTAATCATTCCCCCATCCCAACCAGACAGAAGGTGAACCCTCCTTTGCCAACGAACGGTCACCCGTCATGCTGTCCGCTTGGACAGGAACTGTCACGCATTCTTTAATAGTATCGGCCTCGGCAACCAGTCCAGTACTCTGGGTTTCAAATCCGGCAATTACGACAACAGCATCAGGGTCGTGTAGCTGAAGCTGGGCGATAAGCTCTTTAACTTTCATAGTGATCCTCTGCGCTAGAATTATCCAATTCTACCACGCTTGATGGTCAGGCGTATAAGTGCTTACTGTACAGCTCGAAAGCTTCATCATGTTCCAAATCGTCCAGGATAACGATATCAGGGCCATGTTCTTTTTTGATTTGTGCGATGTATGAAGCGTATTGAGCCTGGCTTTTGTAGCCCACTGTCCAAAGTCTACCTTCGCGTAAGACGCAGATTTTCTTGCGGTAAACCTTCTTGAAACTTGATTTAGTTTTCCGGTTACGCTCCTCGTCACTGACAAGCTGGTCGATTACTTCAATCAGGTTTGAGTCTATGAGAAATGGCTTGCCATTGTGTTCGCCAAGGCAGATTGGCAGAAGACCCTTCGCATATGATTCGGCCTGGCGGAACAGCTCTTTTTTTCCTGGTTCGAACAGTACGCGAGTTTCGCCACCATGCCCATCATTATCAGCTGTACCTATGCTCAGCCCGTCGAAGAGGACAGTAGCGTTAAAGCAGACTGTTTCCTGGCTCATGCCAGTATAGATTTTGAGGCCTTTCAATTTGATTCTTGTCTGAGTGTTCATTGTGTGTTCCCCGCTTTCTAATTGTGATTCTATTTTCAATCACCTTGAGCAGGTGACGAAGTGATACGGAGAAATAATTGTTGGGTCGCCTGATAGCCGGGCTGGTGGCAGCCGCAACCCTTAGTCAGTACTTCGGGATCGTAGTTCCGAAAAGCCACAACAGTCTCCACAGCGTTTTGGGGGTGTTAACCCCCATACGCTTTGAGACTTTGCCCTAGCGGGCCGCGAATTCGCCTAATCGCCCCGTGAGGGCTCTATTCGAATTTACATGCCGTGCCTGCTTCGCTTGAGAGCGAAGCTTTTGGACGGCGATTGCCCGCGTGGCGGGCAGACATTTTTACGTGCGCATTGCGCACGATTTTCTTCGGTTACATTACAGGGCTGGCTGGGGATTGGCTTATTGCAATATTCTACAACGAAGCTGGGAACGGCTGGCTGGAACGCGAAGATTTAAATCATACTCTATATCGACTGATATCAACGACGGTATCAGCGGGGTCTGTTGCCAGCTTACAGGTCACTTGACCTTCCTGATCCAGCATCAGTGTCGCGGTTAACGGTTCATTTTGAGCATCGATTACAGTGACATTCACGCGTAACCGTGTTGGAAGCATCATCAGAATTCGCGTAGGGCTCTCTGATAATGACACGTTTCTGGCTTGCAGAACCGCTAAAACACTCTTCATTAACTCTGCTTGGTCGATCATATAGTCACATGCCACTGGATGTATTGGGATGAAATCGTGCCTACCGCAGGGCTACACGAAAGATATAAATCAGTATGACATGCGGGCCGGACTCAAACCATCAATTACTGGAACCAGTCCGAAGATAGCGCTCTGGTTTTTATGCTGTTGAATTTACATAGTTGTTATTTAGTGAATTATTCGTACCTTATCATTCACTGATATCACTTAAATTCAAAGTGAACAGGAGAGGATTGGATTAAAAGTCCATAAAATGTGAATTAAAAGTGCGCTAGGAAATGCGATAAACTGATTGATTTGTTTTGATATGGTTTTTATGTGAATTATCGGTGAGTTACTTGTGTGCTACTTATCTCCATGCTGCTATGCCTTTCCAATAAATAGATTGGATAGGGCAGGGAGATGGAAGAGGGGAGAGGGCTTACTCCGCAGGTGATTTCACTTTAAATTCAAGCCATCTTGCCCCGAGCCTGTTTTTATCCAGATTGTAGAACAACGGTTTTATACAGACCCCTTCATACTCAGGGAACTCTATACCGCTGGCGAAGTGAATCTGTAGTGTATCAGGATCAATACCCATCATGTTTGTGTCAAACAGCCTGTGGAATGTTGGTGATAGCAAAATGCCGTTACTGGCGTTATAGCAGCCTGCTACGGATGTTGGTTCAATATGTGCTGCCTCCAGCACACCGTTGAGGTGTTTGCCCGATACCGCGCACAGGCTTCCGAAATTCTTATCCACCAACTCACGGAACTGAGACTGGACATGCACATCGCGAACGCTAACCTCTCGGCGGAAGCTCGGGGAGCGCATACGGATATCTGCATGGGGGAGGTGACCGCGTGGTAATGGCAATACAGCCGGTTGCTCATCCATTACTGGATTCTGCTCCTCGCAGTAGGTGTCCACGGACTCAATCAAACGGGATGTGTCATTACCAAATCGGCGAGTGAACCAGAGCCTGAAGTGAGCCAACCGTGATGCCGGAATTTTGTTACGTGCGTACTCCTGAGCATTCTCCTTTTCGATTTCAGTATTTAGTAAAGCCAGACGGGCCTGAGAAGCACGAATTTCTTCCTGGACTCTGAGATATCCTGCCAGTAGACAAACTTTGGATTCCTGATGTTCAGGCCGTCGCGGATAACCAGATCCTGTTTCAACCACGCCAAAGGCTTTGTACCGGAACATTCGGGGAAAAAGCGTTAATGCCACCCGGTTGTTACGACGAACGAGGGAACGAATCAGATTGGTTATCTTCCTCATGTTCTGAATAGTGCGGGGAGAAAAGAACGCGGCGTATTACCTCTGCTCTATCTATTCCCGACATTATCCCTCTGCGAATGACACCACGGAGGTGAGCATTATGTCTTGCCCCGCTTACTAGGCCGAACTCACGGGACAAACTGACATACTCTTTCAGGAGGTGATGCTTAGGGTCGGTAAACGCCTCTGGAGGAATCACCTGATATGCAACTGACGAAAGTATACGGAAAGTCAGTTCAGATGCTGTCCAGCCCTCACGCCGAAGCCGAATAATTGTTATAACGAGATCATCGATACCAGGCATATCCGGTTCGATATATAGGGACATCAGAGTGTCGTTCATTCCGGGAGGAAGGCTAGCAGAGTGTGACGGGTTGCTCATAGGGTAAGGTACTGATCGGACGTAGAAGAAGCGCTTATGTTACGGAATTCGCTCTGGTGGGTTTTAGCTCCAGTGGCGAACGCTGGAACTACGGGTAAAAAAATCCCCGGTTTACCGGGGAAGTTAACAACTACCTCCAGAAGGGTTGGAGGCAAAGCCGGTTGGGCGACCGGCCACAGGGAATGCTACGGCTTAATGCCGAGTACTACACCGCCATAGACCAGGTACATCACGATGGCGAACAGCATGAAGAAATGGGTTACCGGGTGCGCCAGCGCGGCTGCTGCCGCATTGCTTGCGCTGAGCTTCAGTGAGCCAAAAGAGTGATTACGAACAGCTTGTGCTTTCATGGGTCGCTCCTGATAACGGGTTACATGTTGTGGCTTCTGTATCCAGTATCTGGTGAGTGACTCAGGTGACGAAGAAAACCAGGGCATAAAAAGCCCTGTATTTTCAGAAAGATAATATCGGTTTCGTTTTGTGTTGTGCTTGCTATTCCGGGCATAAAAAAACCGCCTGGTGAACCAGACGGCTTTGGGATAAACAGGCTTTACACAGACAGGTCAGTGGATCATTTAAGTCACTTAACCCCCTTAATCGCCAGTGTATTGCCACCAGCAGTACGTGGTCTAACGCTTAAATATCGTAGCGACCTTCTTTGATTTGCTGGAGCTGTTCAGCCAGCACCTTCGCCAGTGGTTCGGCTTCTTCTTCATCATCAAGATTGTCGATGAGCGTCAGATTCGACTCACCCGCACGGCGGGCATAAACCCCATACGCTCGCTGGCCGGAGATATCGGTGACCGAAGTCTGAGAGTGATCGCAGATGATATTGCCGTGACGGTCTACCGGCCCGAAGCTGATGGCTTCATAATCCGCATCGTGGCCCAATGGTAAATCGCGCAAAACAAACAGGCGTAATGGGAGAACGTCGTACTCAGCACCACATTTTGCTGCCACATCCAGATCGTTAATTTCACGGAGAAAATCTTTCGCTACCACCGAGTCAGAATGCATCCGGTAAATGGTCGATGCGGCCCAGATTGCACCAGCATAAAATTGTGATTCTTCTTTTGTCATTTAGCACCTGCTCTTATTGTCATGGGTATGCCGGTCGAACGGTATCCCCGTGCAGACCGTCAGTAAACGGTTATTTCCTTTGCGCAGCAGTCGCATTGGTATTCGTTGATACCACCAGTTGCGACCCAGTTTATTGCGCCGCAGCGGCAACTCAACAGCTGGCGCATACCAGGAGCAAGTGCCCGCTCTGAAAACGACTCAACCGGGACTTCGCCCGGGTAGTAGTAACCTTTTATCAGCTTGCTGCGTGAATGCCCGTCAGTGTCGGTGTAATGCAGATACACCTTCCGGGTATAAATCATACCCGAGTCAGTGCCGAACTGCGTTTTCAGAAGCATACATATCCTCCAGACGCTGAATACATTGTTGTGCGGCCTTATCAAGTAGTTCAGCCGTGGGTTCATCATAGATGCCACGTACCAGCAGACCAAATATTTCCGGGTCTACAGACAAATCGTACATGCATACGCGAACGCCAAGCGCTGTACGTAGCGCATAGACATGGCGGTTAGGCTTTCCGCCGATACCGGTGACTGACGCGACATTTTCAAAATTACCAGGGTTAACCAGGTTAATCACGGGGCACGATATACACTCAGGGATCCGCTTCAGAGCCACAGCATCCAGATACAGGCTGTGGCCCACTTTCAGGTTTTTTGGCAACGCTTGCAACGGCATGGCTTCGAGGGCCAGATTTTCTTCAAGATGCAGGTTATCCGGCAAAGTGGTAATACGGGTGTTTGACAGCATCATACTGCCAGCTACTTTCAGCGTATCCGGCAGATAGGCGATATCAGTACACATGATGTCCAGAACGCGGCCCACCGTCAGATTTTCCGGCAGATACTTAAGACGTGAAGAATTCGCCATGAGCGTACCGGTAATGGTCAGGTTGTCAGGGAGAGATTCCAGCTCAGAGTAGCTGATAAACAGATTGCGGGCCACCAGCCCGGCAGGGATGCTATGAATGCCCGACAGAATGGTCAGGGTGTTCGTCACGGTCAGATTCGCGGGAATATAGTCGCAGGGAATTGCCGGATCTTCTGGCTCAAGCGTAAACCCGACACGAAGATCGCCTTCAACGATGATTCGTCCGTCCTGAAGGGTAAAGGCCACACCATTCGCTGCCAGTTTATCAATGAAGTCTGTCATATCGGTTTCCTTTTAATGGCCCGACGAGCCGGGCCGGAGGTTCAGAGTTTGCTGACAAAGTTCTGCTGCGTGAACAGGTACATATCGTCCTGCTCATTGAACATGCACAGATTTTCGAGGATGCGCTTTTCAATCCAGACGACCGGCTTTTCACGCATATCCTTCGCGAGCGAAAAGGTGTTTCGCAGCCGGGTAATGCGGTGCTGATCATTGATTGCCTGGTGAATTGCGGCCTTTGACGCTGCCGCCTGCTTTTTTACGTTGTTGCGGGCACACCATAATTCGCCACTAGCGGCTGATGCCCGCGCTGCTGGCTGACGTGAGGAGTCCAGTTGGTCATAACGTAAGAGATTCGGCATGATGCCCCCTGTCATAGTTTTGTCGTTATTGACCTATTATCTGGCAGGTGGGGCTGGTGACGAAGGGCGCTGAGGTTGTCTGATGGTTAAAAGATTGCCGTTAGTGTTCCATATGGTATAATTGAATTACCAAATGGGAGGGCTAGTTATGACGATGAAAGTTTTTTCTCCAGACGTTACCAAAACGAATCAGCACTGCTTATGGCAGGTTGCTGGGCTGGATAATGACGGTATCGCGCTGATGGATAAAATCAATCACGGTCTCGATGGCACAGTAGCTAAGCACATTTCTGAATGGGCTAACATCACGCCGTCTGAGCTGCGCAAAATGTCGGGTATACCTAATACGACGTTTAATCGTAGCATCAAAGACCGTTTCACTGCCGATCAGAGCGAACGTCTGGTGCGCATTATCCGCGTAATTGAACGCGCTGTAGAGCTGTTTGAAGGTGACAAAGAAGCGGCGCACAAATGGCTGAACGAAGCGAACCGTGGTCTGAGCTGGAAATCACCGGCAGAGCTTGTTTCTTCTGAGACAGGTGCGCTTGAAGTGATGCGCCTGATTACGCGTATTGAGCACGGGGTATACTCGTGATCCTTTACCGACTGACCAAGACCCGTTATCTGATGACTGCGTGGTCTGGTCTGGGTGCGAAAGAAACGGGGGGCCGCTGGAACAGCGTAGGCACTGCAATGGTCTACCTGTCTGAAACGGCCAGCCTTACCATGCTTGAAACGCTGGTACACATTCACGCGCCGCAGTTACTGGACGACTTTACACTGCTGAGTCTTGATGTACCGGATGATCAGATCCAGACCTTCGACATGAGCCGTCTCCCTGATAACTGGGCGAGTGAGGATGCTCCTGCTGAGCTGGCGCTCTACGGTGATAACTGGGCTGAAAGCGGTTCTTCTATCGCGCTGCGTATTCCAAGTGCGTTGTCTCCGGTTGAATTTAACTACTTGCTGAATCCGGCACACCCTGAACTCTTTGACCTGATGGCTACGGTTAAGAAAATTCCGTTCCGGTTTGATTCCCGCCTGAAATAACACACAGGCAACTCCCCGGCATTGACGAACTGAGGTGTCTCTGATGATTCAGAAAGCGAAAGTCGCTAAAGCGTTTATCTCTGTAATTGCCTTGTTCGCCTTTGTCTACTGGGGACTTGATCCCGATTCAATTTGTCAGGCAGTTGGTGACGCATCTCAAACCTGCGGTTACTCCGGCAAGAATGGCGATGCGAGTCTGGTTGGTTCCGTGTTTGCTCTGATGCTGACGGTGTTGGCGGGTGCGATGCTTTGGGCGTGGGTCAGGAAAGGCTAATCAGAACTCTTGCAACTCCCTCCGTGATGCCGGGTGACGCTCCTCACTGAGCGCCACCAGTCAGTCATTACAAACGGGTTGATGATTCAATCGCGGGCGGAAGGCTACTATTCAGCGCGTCGAACCCGCCAAATGCCCGGCCCTCTTTTGTCAGCACCAGATGCATCGGCGTTTCGTTGATATTACGGGCGATGTAATCGTTGATGAATGCCCGCGCCTGATCGGCATTTTTAACCTCTGCTGTTTCCGGCATGGAGTTATGGGAACGATTAAAGACGACAGAGACATAATTCCCTTCAATTCTTACCGGGCGAGTCGATACGGTGAGTTTCATGGTCATTTTCCTGTAGTGAGTGTTGTGTGTATTGGTGTTCTGCCACTATCTACTGCAACGTTGCGGCCACAGGGCGAAGAATTGCTATCGCCTTTGATAACGCCTGCCGCTCACCACCATCAAGGATTCTGACTGCTTCTACGCAAGCCGCTTCTGCTGTATCAGCACGTTCTACCAACGTCCTGACGGTATTTTCATATGATCCGCAATCAGGCTCCTGATTGCTGTCTTCGCTCAGCGTGTTCCATGACTCAGTGAGGTTAACTGCAACAGCGACCAATTGGTCAGTGCTGATATCACCTTTTACGCAACGGCAGGCCACTTCAGCGCCCAGACGTTCAGCAATGTCGTAGTACCAGACTCCCGGTTCTTCAGATGCCTGATACGCAGGTTCGCAGGCTTTACAGATCTGCTCTGCGGCATCCAACATCCAGTGAGCACATTCAATTTCGCCACCAGCCAGCGTTTCACAGATCATTGTCTGTACGCTGTCACAGTTGAAGGTGAGGGGGATAGGATTAGCCACTGATAATGCGGTCAGACGGGAGACTTCATGCTGGAAGCCCTGAAACATGAACATGGCGCAGATAGCTGGATTTAACATGGTAGACCCCTGTAGTTATGTGTGTTGTTCGTTTTGTTTACATAACCAGTTAACCACGCTCCCCGCAGGTGACGAAGGCTTTCGGGGCAGAAAATTCACAAAAAAAACCGACCATTAAGGCCGGTTATGATCTGGAGTATATGGGGCTGAAAACCGCGTTATGCCTTCACTTTCGCCATAAACAGCTGCATGGTTTCTTCAGCAAGCGGAGTGCCAACCTGCTCAAGAACATACTCCGCGACATGCGGGGTGAGAATGAAGTCGATAAACTCCGGCAAGGACATGCTGTTCAGGCTCGGTAGCTGTCTGGACAGTGCATTCTGGTAATTTTCCACTTCACCCAGTTTGCGCTCGGGCCAGCCCACCAGCTCAGGGTGCTTTTCCTTAAGTGCGAGGCCGCGCTCCGGGAAACTGTTACTGATGGGGTGTCTGGCGAGGGTGGGGATCAGGAGATTCGCCAGAAAATCCACTTTCTCGTAATCAAGACAGACAGAATTCATATAGGTTTACCTCTTGCCACTGGCTATGATGTTCGCTTGCTATCTGGAAAACTCTACCAAAGCGGCTGGCGATATCTCATTGAAAACGCCAGCAGAATGCGGTCATTTCCAGCAGGAGTTACCCCATCTGATAACTGTCATAAGATGCCCCGCAGGCTTCCACCAGCGCATCCAGATCACCGGTAAACTCTCTGGCCCGCTTCATCAATGCACGGTGTAATTCCGCTGGTGGAATGTCATCGCTACTCTTCGCCGGGTATTCAACACTGAACGCGATGGTAAACGCATGGCTATACCACGGCCCGGCATTCTGGTTTTCAAAGCGGGCCATCAGCTGGCTTTCGGTTGTATCGGTAGCAAATGTATCGAGGTGGACGACATCGACCGGCACGTTGAGTGCCCCGGCAGTGGTTGATGCCAGCTGCCGGGCTTCGTCTCCTCGCTCTGGTGGTGCGCAGTAGAGACATTTCCCGTTCAGTACCACCAGCGTCTGACCGTAGGTCGTACTGACGATACTCACGGTGTTAGCCGGTTGCGGGTGTGTGGTTGCAGTGTGCTGCATGGTGTTCTCCATTAGGTCACTCACATGGCAACCAGCTTACCCGGCACAATTCAGCTGACGAAATCAGGACGGACTGGTGTATATCGTTCGCAAAATAAAGATATTTTTTATCATCAGCACCGGTAGTTACGGGGCAAATTGCAGGTATCCGGTACAATGGTGATATGAAGGGCATTACATGCAGAATCGTGTGGCCCGGCAGACGGATACCGAATATCAGCAGAAGGAACCAGGACAATGCAGGAACTCGACTTTGACCATATCCAGATAAACCTGAACCCGCGAGCGTGTGCTGTCACACCTATCCCGGAAGACCTGAAAAGGGAGCTGGCTTATCTGGGCGCTATCGCAGAGAGAAAGAAATTCGCGGCAAGCCTGATTGTTAATCTCTACAACCCGGACGTTTGCGGGGCGAATATGTACAAACTCACGGCCTATTGCCGTAACGAGTCATGCGATACCCTTCGCGATGGCATGATGACCCTGATACAGCTTTGTGCATACATGGAGTCACATGAGATCTATGGCGAGACGTTTGTCAAAAAGCTGATTAAACAATGGGAGTTTCGTAAGTAGTCTGCTGCTTCAAAATACCTTTCTGACAGGGCGCTATGTGCGCCCTTTTATTTTAAAAAAACGGGAAGGTCTTGCCCGGGTATTACCTGCTATTTTCAACTACCAAACCACAACGGCAGAAGAAAATTGACCAGTCGAAGCAATTCGACCAGGAGTTCGACATACAGGAAATGGAAGTCTTTCATAACAGTCTCTTCATATAATTGGCTCGACAAAATCGTTGCATCACGACGATCGCAGGTGTGAGGTTTGTTTTCTTCGTGGGGGTTGTCAGCTATCACGACATTGAGGCAGGCAAGCGCAGGTGTCACAGTTTCGGGTATATTTTATGCTGGTGGGGTGACCACCAGCTGCGGGTATAGTTACTTAATGGTTTTCAGGAGGGTGAACTTGGTTTTGCACCGGGTGCATTGCGCTTTCAGAGACCCGGAGCGCACCTGTTTCAGTTTCCCGGCGCACTGGGTACAGGCTACGTCCTTCACACGTTGTGCCATTCGCTCATCCACAGCGAGTGTTTTGGTCGGGTTATGCTTACGCTTGGGAGCCTTCAAAAGCCCCAGCGCCCGCAACGTGGCTTTGTACTCCCGGGTGATCCATTGACCGTCGCGCTCATAGTGCAGGCCATCCCCCATCATATCGCCAAGCTGTATCAGCCGCTGATGCAGCACTTTTTCTTCTTCAGGACTCATATACCGTGCTCTCTTTAAATTATTGAGACGGAACCGAGCCGATTGATACCTCATATGAGGCCACCAGCGTCTTTACTGGCGTTTCAACGAAGCTGACGCTCTGCTGAGTAGAGTCGAATGAGAATCGCGTCCAGCGCCCCACAGAGCGCGATCCTGAAGCTTTCGCTATGACCGTCCCGTTCGCGCATCTCCAGAAGGGCATCCAGCTCGTTATCGTCAATCGGCAGTGGCCCGGAACAGAAGGTTTTCACCATGTCAGAGGTGTCAGGGTTTATACCTGCAATGCGCAGGATATCGGGAACCTCAGACCGGTAGATCACCGGTCGGCCTGATGGCGGTGTCCACGTTATCGGCTCTATCTTCAGTTGCGGTAAGCCAGCACCGGCGAGGGCGTTATTCAGATCGTCTATAAGCACGACATCCGCTCCTGAAGGAGGATGTACGCCGAGGGCCGCAGGGATTTCGACAGAGATATTGTGCATGGCGTTTACCTCAGTGAAGGACGTGATTAACCAGCGACGGGGGGATATCGAGTGACCCGACACTCCAGCCATTGGCAGTTGTCGCAATAAGATCTGGCCGGAACCCACCCCAACCCGTCACACGGCCCGAATCGTTGACCACCACCACCAGCGGCGCACCGGTATTTTGTGTCAGGCGAACGAGATCTGCGTTGTCCACCAGCGGGATCTCATTCACGTCCACCCCAGCCAGAGAAAAGCGGGTAAGCGTCATGCGACATTTCGGACAATCAGGGGCAGTAAACACAGTAATTTTCATTGGGATAGCCTGGTGTATACGGGATATATTCATTATCCCAGCTTTCCGCTTCTGACGAAGCGTTGCGCGGGTAATCAGAGCGTAAGCAGGTAAGATATTGTTGGGGCCATCCTGCAACATCAGTTGCGCCAGTTGCCTGGCTATTCGTCGCTCTCTCCATTAGAGAAAATAAACCAAATAAGCAGAACGCCTCCGACCCACATTCCAACAAAGAGGCAAATACCGATCAGGTCATAGACGTATTGTGGGATTTCATTCATAACGCATCCTCATTAATAATTTGTATTCAGCCTTAAACCGGTCATTTCATTAACCGAATCCGGTCTATCAAAGCGCTACCCTGCGTTGCATTCAGCCCCTCGTGCCGGTGAGTCAGGAACAGGGCAGGGCAGTCAGTTGGAAAGAGTCGAGCGGTATCGTCCACGAAGGTGTAATGCTGTAGGCCGAACCGTTTAACGACCGCCATGCATTCGTGATAACGCACGTGGTTATTCACCAGCCCATCCAGATCGGGATTGAGTCCAGCAATCCGATCGCGTATACCCGCAGGGAAATGACTCAGCACCATCTCCCGGGGTACGCCGGTACGCCAGTTTGTGGAAAGGATAATTCCCGTCTGCGGGCATTGCGTCAGCACGTGATCCAGCACAGGCATAAACTCCAGTGACCCGTTTTCCGCCCGGTGGAGTACACCGTCGATGTCCAGGAAAATCCAGTGACGACGGGCATCTATTTCCAGCCAGAACTCGCCCGCAGAGCGCCGGGTCGACATACAATCTATATCGTCCTGACAGGTAAACCTGACTAACCACTTCTGTAATAATCGGAACATAGAGGCCTCTCGCGGTAGTTGACTATATGCAGAACCGGCAACCATCAAAATCATACGGATTCTGTTGCCATGAAATACGGCCACACCCGGGGCAATTCCAGCGAGTCAGCCCCTTTGACTGTCGGCGATTTTGGCGTTTCAGCCAGGCAGGCATCAGCAGACCGGCCCCCTGCGTCATTTTACGGCGGTCTATCCGCTCAACACTGAAGGTAGGGCGCTTTGCAGCGTCAGGGATGTGATGGGGTAACCAGACGACATCAGGTCTATCTGCCTGTGGTGAGTCAAAAACTCTGGCAAGGGAAAAATCCGTGGTAGTACCCGCATCAGCCAGCCAGAACAGATCGTTTCCGTCCCATTGGCCATTAACGAAGCCGACATATTTGGTGGCGCTTTCGGAGAGAATGGTTTTTCCCGGTACAAACTGATGATCAACATGAAACACGAGATGGCGGTCGACTGCATCGGCATCAACCGGCAGGTCAAACTCCCGTCCCGTATTCCATGCGCGTTGTGCTTCCTCGCGGGTGTAAACCCGGGCATTACGCTGATCGGTGCTGTAACCTCTGCCGTGATGGCTATGAAAAGCGGTATTGCTACCAACGGTGTCACGCAAGCTGACCAGATAAAAACGGTCTTTCATGAAACACTCCAGAGGATGATGGCAGGAAAATAGCCCGGCGCGGCGGATACCGACACCGGGGAGGAGGGGTTAGCTTTCGATTTTGCTGACGTTTACGGTGTCATCGTCGTTACGCTTTACACCCAGCATGGTATCGCCATCGACTTCGATAATGCCGTCAAAGTAGTCGGTCATTTCGTCATAGCTGACTTCATCAAGGTCATCCAGCCGGTAGGAAGAGCCATCCGGCAGAACAAACTGACCATCCAGCGTGGCAAGGTCATACGCCAGCGGGGTAACCGTGAAGTAATACTCATCGGTGAACCAGACCGCGCCAACCACCAGTGGGTGAGAAATGTGGAATTCGACGGTGTTATAGCCCTGCGCTGCGATTGCATCCAGCAAATCAATGAAGCCGGGCATCGTATCGCCATCCCAGCCATCAGCCGATAAGGAAGGCTTGAGGTTATCCCAGTCGCTCAGACTGAAAAACACTGTGCCCTCACCGTCATCGCTGATATGGGATGAAATGTACGTCGCGCTTGCTTTTGAAGCCATTGCAAACAGGAAGTCCTCATCGAGCACGTGTTTGAGGGAGGTTTTAAAAACCTTGTCAGTGCCTGCTGCCGGGATAATCGCTAACATGAAACACCTCAGTGGTTGTGTTGGTCTGTTTTTATTATCGAACGACTGAGTCTGCTGACGAAGGAAAAAAGGGGACAAAAAGAGGCTGTTTTCTCAATAAAATCAGAAAGATTGTGACGGCCCGAATTCAGATGAAACGGGCGCAGACGGGGGGTTATTTGCTGGCGGATTCGGCTTCGTAAATGACTTCGTCGGCCCAGTCTCGATCAAATCCCGGCATCACCGGTAATGCTGCAACGACATCGGTAGGGAGGGCATCAATATAATCGCGCATGGCTTTTGCCACTTCCAGCAGTTCATTTTGCTTCATCATTTTCTCGCTCATTATCTCTGTCAGAAACCATCCAGCAGGAAGTCCACCGCACTTTTGATAGTGTGCCGGAACGGAGATGCGTCCATGACCGCCTGACCGAGCTGCTTCACGCGGACTGAAGCCATTTCATGCGTCATCAGGATAACGTCATTCCCTTCCACCTGTATGACCGGAGTTAATCGCGCAACCGGGGCCGAGGCTCCTTTTTTAAGCCGATGAAGGGGGATCACCAGGCGGGTATTTAACTCGCCAATGATGTCGCTCTGTATATCCAGCAGGTAAGGGTATGCCTGGCTGTTGCCGGGATTGCGGTAAACGGTATATTGCATTATCAGAACGTCCTGTATTCGTCAGACAGTAACCCATGCTCTTCAGTGATGCGGTTCAACTCCTGAATACCAGCACGATTCTGTCGTTTCCATTCTTCCGCTGCACTGGCCTTCAGTTTGCTCTGAAGCGCTTCTGCCAGCGTGGCGGACAAGTTAATCCCAGCGTCTTTTGCCTGCTGTACGAGCATTGGCTCAAGGGTGACACTGACGGTTTTTTTCTGGCGAGCAGCTGTAGCCTGCATGTGTCCTCCAATAAAAAAGCACGTGTCGATTACACGTGCTTTAAGTATGCGCCCATTTTATCCCACCAGCAAATTTGTTTGCCTCCGAGAGAGTCTACTGCGTCAGTTCAGCAGGTCAGATGGCCTAGACCGCAGAGGCTACGTTTTTCCAATCATGATAAGCAACACACGCCTGTTTGGCAGGTTGGCTGCAACTTTAGCTGCTTTATCAATGCTTTGTGCTGTATACACTACCCCTCTTTCTTTCAGGTTCTCCGCGTTCTGACGCAGCGTTTCCTCTGAAAAGCTGGACGACTCATCAATGCCAACTGGGCCGGGCTTTGCACCGCGCAAACTGAATGGCACAGGGCCATGCCAATCATTCTTTACCAGTAACAGTCGGGCATCAATGATCCGTCCTGGTAGCGTTCTTTCGATGAGGTAACTTTTTCCGGTTCCAGTGCTGCCAATCAGGCAAACGGTGTAACCGAAACGCAATGCCCATCGAATGATTAGAGCCCAATACCGCGCCCGGAACGCGGAAATGACAGGCATTTCACCTGGTCTAAATACCGCTGCGAAAAGACATGAATAGCTATATTTCTCAGCGTTACAATCTTTCATAAAACTTTATCCAGTGATGTGTTTTTGGGGAATTTTCTGCCCGCCCAGCAGGTAGCTGGTGTATCTGAAGTACATAACATCTTGTAGTTGCCTCTGACTATCTCTCTGGATATAGACTTATCAAATTCATTTCTATCCATATCAAATAGCCAGTAGAACCCATCAGCATAGATAATTGTGGTTCGATTGGGATCCGAAGCTACGACGCGAGCATCCGTAATCAAATTCTCCTCATAGCGCAAAGGCGAAGCGGAGAAAAAGAATATTATTAATACGAACCAACTCCCTATGAAACACGGTAAAACATGTTTTTTGCAATCCTTTAAACCATCTTTGTTGCCTTTCATTTTGTAGTCATAAAGACCAAGCAAAAAAAGTAAGAAAGAAAAAGCAAACCCCAGAAAAACGTGAGTATAAAACTGATGGATGCCGTCACTCCATGTAATACTGATACTTCCAGCATTTGTTCTTTTTGTTGTTATTTCTAATACGGAAATGAAAATGGCTGTTAACTGACTAAAACAAAATATTTTTATGCTTAATTCAGACTTAAACGCTTTGTTATATACTAATACAATCACAAAAAGTATTACGATTACAAAAGCTGTAATCATAAACTCACTCATCATCATGAGCACACTGTTATTAATACTGTAATTTATGTTCATCATCACTCCTTAATTTCACAACTTTTCATCATTTTATTTGAGAATTGACAGGCTTATCGAGTAGGGGGTTTAGCGTCCTTGAATATGTTCGCTCGTGTGGCGCTCACTAGACACCAGATAACAGAAGAAAGCAGAGCAAGCATTGCGTAAACCATTCGGAAGTTTGAATCCCACTTCGCGGTTACTATTGATTCATCGACCGCCTCGCGAACGCAGGGAGATTCGATAAGTGTCGGGGGAGTCGTGGATTGTGGCTCTTCGGTACATACCATTAGTTTGCCGACCGGAGCACCATCAATGACAGCCCTGGCTGCACTAACCAGATGCGCTGAAGGTGAACCTGAATAGTTCATGCAGATGAACGTGATAAATAAAGCAATCGCCGGGCCGGAGACCAGAGTGAAGAATGCGAAGCTGCGGCAGGCCGTAGTATGGCGATGCAAATTAGCGAGAAATGTCATCATGATTTGTCACTCTGGGTTTTAGTCGTATCCGACTCGGTGTCACATCGCTGGAAAGCTACTTGAGGAGGAATTTGATCAACCCCGGTAAAGCAATATTTCAGGGATAGTTGCTTTTTTCCCTCATCCAGTCCAACAAAAAAGATATCGACCGGATCTTCATGAAGTAGCTCTTTTGAGAGCCGGTTGTAGGCCATCCAGCTCCCAACCATATCGACCATTGGCTTAAATTTATCAGTTGCGTTATCTGTAGGTTTAAATGGAATTACACGGAAAACATTCCATCGTGAGCAACGAACCAGCAATTGAGCATCACTCTGAAAGACGTCCAGATCAGTGTTATTTGTCAGGACTTTACACAGCGACTTGAGATCGTTACCCCTGACCTCCAGTTGGCTGAAGCTTCTATAATACTTTTCACATCCAGTTAAGTGCTGAGCGTAGCACTGCTTCAACAGTGTTGTGTCGTTACTGGCCTGCAATTGAGTATCTTTCGCCACATAGGCATCACTGATAAGAAAATCGGGATAGAGGTGTCCCTCCCATAGCAGTTTCTCGGCGATAGCGCCCCCCAGCACCACCACCAATAAGATAAAAAAAATTGGGAACGTCTTACCCAGAGGTATTTTCATAAATCTCACCAGTCGTTAATTTGAGGTAAATTTGCTTTCCAGATTCAGAATGCATTTTTCATGTGCATACATGACGGCGGAATCATGGCCGTAATAGAGTTCGCCATTTTCACGCTGCCACTCACGCGCTTTTCGGGTACGGAATGCTTCTGACATATGTTTTCCACACAACTCACATGGCCCGAAAAAGTCGCTGCTGCGGCCTGTTGATTTTGTGAGTCTGACGATATTGCCTGTAGGTCTACCCATACTGCCCCCTGTGCTGCTGGCATTGACCGGCTGTCTGCCGTGCTAAATGAGTGGTTATTTATCCGCGTCATCATCGGATTCTTTCGGCACGAGTTTTGTATAGCTAAATGTCATATCAGAGGGACGGATCCCATAGCGCCACGGCTTTCTGCGGTAGTTAACTGCCTCGCTTACCATCCAGCAGATAAGAGCGATACCCGCCACTATCAGGTAGCCTTTGAGCAACAGCGAGTCCCATTGTTTAATGGCATCATCGGCATTCACCACGTGTCGCTGGCATTCTGAGGAGCGGAACGCGGCAAACACTGCTTTCTCTTCAGGGCAAACCATGACCGAGGTGCTGGTGGCATTTCCAACCAGACTACGGGCCTGATCGAGGAAGACCTTGGATGGTGAACTGGTAAGAACTGTGCAGAACAGAATGAGCAGTAACGCAACTGCCGGAGCAGTGGCAAACGAGAAAATGAATGCCTGCCCGGATTTCCATAAAACGTCGCTGATGTAAAATTTCATGTCGGTGTTTCCTCTTATCGGTATTCAGGCCCAGAGCAGCCCGGGGCTTAATTTATGCTGACTGGAGTCCGCCAGATTGTTTCTCTTCAGCGCGGGTATTCCAGCGCGTCACAGCGGCTTGTTCGGAGTCCTGAAACGCCACCGTGGCCTCACAGGAATTGCAGCAGGCGCGAAAATTATTCGAAATCTCCCGAACCCGGATAGATGAACAACCGCAGAAAGGGCAGGGCTTGACGTTATCGTGTCTCATCGTATTTCCTCGCTGGTGGGCTTTATCCACCGAAGCTATTGAGCCGAATTTCAGGTTCATCACCGAGCTCGTACATGTGTCCCATTTCGTTCATGATGGTGCTACTGCCATTGAACCAGGTAACCATGCATCGCCAGTGCTGACTGCCGTTTTCACCCCAGCGGCTCACGCCCGCAGCATCCATTTCGTCTTCAGTGATAAAGAAATCCGCGCCCGGCAGTTTCTCGGCATCAAGGCAGATCTCAGGCTCAACGACGAAGCAGATACCGTTGCTGTTCATGACGTACATACGCCGCTCAAGGGTTTCAGTACTGACAATGACCTGCTTATCAGAAGTAAGGTGTGATTTAGTGACTTCCATGCGAATCAGGTTCTTTGCATTAGCCTGTCCACTCGCAAAAACCATTGACGCATTGCGAACCATTAACTCAGCAGCTTCTTCACCGAAGCTACGAAGGCCCATCAGTGCAAGCAACTCACTACATTCGGCTTTACCGAGGTTGCCAGTAGTCAGATTAACCACGCCTTGTAGAGTGCTCAGTTCAACCGGTTGTGACCGGAGGATGTCGCGAAGCAGTGTATTACCCGCCGTGCCCGGGTCGCTCCAACTGGAGGATTCGGGACGCTGATTTTCAAGAAATAGGGCGCTTTGCAGTAAAGCCGCTGGTGGCTTTCCGGCAAAACTCAGTTTTACTCTGACCGAATCGAATGGGTGCATGACGGCGGTTTCTCCATAATATCGTGAAGCTAAAAACTGTTTTAATCCTATTATCCCACCGGTCGACAATTGACGAAGTAATCGGGTATGAAATGGACACCCCTTCGATAATTCACATATAGCGAAGCCTTTACGCCTTTGTCTTATCCGCAGGCTGGGGAATGCAATAACTTAAGATGGTGATAGTTTCCCCACGCTTTGCTTTAGGCGCGGCACTCTGGCATTCATCATAGGTTTTGTAGTCAGGTATTTTCTGAGAGGTGACACCACTTGGATTAAGACCACTTGAATAAAGCCCAATCACGAGAACTAAAGTAAACATGTTATTACTCCAGAATGTATTGATGGAAAGTAAGTGAGAATGCCATTATCCATTTCTCCTAAAATCCCGAAAAAACTTTTCAAGAAAGGTACTTTTCGGTTACTTCAGCGTAAGCATACTTAGATCGCAAAATGAGTGAATAAATAACTTTGCTCTGCAATTGTTTTTGCTGAACTTCAAATTAATCAGTCATCGATTTCATCAGGCAAGTGAAAAGCTGAGACGTAAAGCTTGCCATCATGAAAATCCAAACCATCTTGGCAGTGATAATCGGAAATTCGAGAGTGCCAATATAATAAATAATAATTATCAATCCCCCCAAGGCCAGACATCCAAGGAGACCTGCTGCTGCCTTTAGGAAATCACTGCCTTCAGGATTCTGGAATGTGAATCCAGTTATAATCAGCGAGGAAAAACAAGCGAACAAACAAGTTCTATACAAAGGCCAGCCCCCGGATATAACATTTTCTCGAATAAGCACTGCCCATATCAAAAATTCAATGCTGAAAATAATCAGCGGAACTGCGAGCACACGAAATGAAAGTTTTTCATATAAAGTGGTAATAATTGATGTCATAGCAAACCCCGCTTGCAATATTCAAATTAATTTTCGTGGTTTTTACCTGCTTTTAACAAACGCGTTATTTCATCAGTAAGGCAGAAACTTTTCCCAGATGATGGTTTCCCGATAACCACAACGTGACCAGTACTTGGAGTTCCCTCTACTTTAAAAAATGCAAGTTTTGCATCGATAATTTTATTTTTCATTGCATCGGTAACCTTGTATGACGTGGGGGTAAATTTTGTGCGTTAATGTTCAATGATAATATTAATCGCGAAATACTGTATCTATAGGGTCTGTTGATTAAGACTATCCCTCTTGAAGTAAAATACAATCATCATTCCTATCTGTATGGAATAGGAAGCCAATTCAGCATATGTTACATAATTGCTTGTGATGAAGGAAAAACCTCGCGCGATTACAAGTAGGAGTATTGATGCAATAAACACTAAAACCCAAACGGTAAGCATTCCCAGCACTGAAAGAAAGTACTCATATTCATTTGGGTCGTAAAATACAAATGCTGTTGAGAATATTGCAATAATACATAACGGAAGTGATGTAGCGAGTTCCGACCATTGAAGGTCAATTTTTCCAACCACCAGCAATGTAGAAATGACAGCGTACTGTATAGCCGATAGAACTGTTACCGGAATCGCAGCTCGAATGAACTTAAAAACAGAATGTTGTGTTTTAGCCTGGTTTTTCATGTGTTACCACCTGTCATTTGTTTCGAAACCAATCATAACCAGAGTGATAGATTTCAGAGTGAATAAACCACTACAAAACGCCCCCATTTATTGCTGGACATCATCCGCAGGAGTGGCATAAAACTCACGACCTGACGCGCCGAGTTTTTTCTGAAGCTTCTTTGTTGCTTCAGCCTGACTTCGGGCCTTGAAATAGAACGTCCTGATAAAATCCCCATTGTTGTAGTTAACGTCCTCTGGATTTGCCCATTTCTGCATAGCAACAAACCGGATAGAAGGCTTCGGGATGGTTTTCACCTCGACATACCCCCGGCCCTTGCAGCGAAAACACACACCGCCTTGAACGTGCCGGAACGCTCGGATCTCACCCTTACCACCCAGACAGCGTGGGCATTCAATTTTATGCATAGCAACCTCTCGACTGTTGATTAACGAATTTCGCGCCTGAAAGGGGGCAGGGATGCGAGGATGTCTTTCCCGTAGGCTTTTGTCTTCAGGCGTTTATCCAGGATAGTCACCGCGCCGGTATCGCTCTCTGTGCGGATAAGCCGACCAACGGACTGGGTCAGTTTGAGGCAGGCCTCCGGTATCGAGATTTCCCGGAAAGCATCACGCCCGTTTTTCTCCAGCCACTCCGTCAGGGTCTGGCCCACCGGGTCGGTCGGAACGCTAAAAGGCAGCTTGGCAATGATGACGTTGTTGCAGTACACGCCAGGCAGATCCACCCCTTCACTGAAAGAAGCCATACCAAAGATAATGCTCGGCTCACCACGGTCGATTCTGAGCTTATGGCGCAGCAGTATTTCCCGTTTTGGAAGTGCCCCCTGTATCAGCAGAAGCGGTGAAATGTGTTGAGGCATCGCCTTGCTGACTTCTTCCATCTGCCTGCGGGAGGCGAACAGCACGAGGCAACCCTGAAGCCGAAGCACCAGTTTGGGAAGGAGTTCGATGATCTCCGCCGTATGTTCTTCATGATTGGTCGGAACCGAGCGCATACGGGGGATGAACAACACGCCGTTGTTCTGGTAATCAAACGGGCTGCGGGCCAGCAGGGTAGGTGTATCGACTGGAAGACCGGCCTGCTCCAGGAATGCGTCAAACTTGCTAAGGGAGCGGATTGTTGCCGAGGTCACAATGGTGGCATAAGCCTTCGACCAGAGCTCGGATTTCAGGTGTTCGCCCGCATAGACCGGACTGCAATTAATCACCACTTCGGTGCTGCGTTTAGTACGACGGACGTTAATCCACCGGGCCATAGGCATACCAGAGACGGTTTTATTCCCGCAGTATGAGGCCAGAGCCTGATGCATACCCGCCAGGCGATTTGCCAGCTCGCCGACAGCCATCTTTTGAAGGGCCAGTTCTTCCTCGCTGATATCCCGCCCGGCCTCATCTACAATCGCCGTCATTTTCACAACGATATTCTGCATCTCGTTTACTGTCTTTAACCCAGGCTTAAACAGGGCCGCAATATCTTCAGGAACGAAACCTTCCGGGAAGCGATAGATGTCCGATTCCGTGCCATTTGGCATTTCGTGATCGTTTCGCCAGTTCAGGGAGCGTAAAAGTGTCCCCCGCAGCTCACCGAGCTCATCACCGGCATGGCCCGCAAGCTCCACCAGCTGCTGCACGTGCTTTTCCATAGTCCCGCCGTAGGACTCTGGCATGGTCATTACCATGTCGAAGATTTCGCTCATGAAATGCCTGCTGGCATCGAGAGAGGCGGAGGTCGCAAAGTGGTTAATTGCTTTCTGCGGAACGTGGTGACCTTCGTCGAACACATAAATGGACTCTTCCTGCGGGGGAAGGATAATACCGCCTCCCAGTGACAGGTCAGACAATACGATGTCATGGTTGGCGATAACCACATCCACCGACTCCAGCAGGGCGCGGGCGAGGAAGAACGGACAACGGTGATAATGTGGGCAACGCTTTTTAGGGCACTGACTGCCAATAGCATTGACCCGACCCCATACCGCCTCATTGATCTCATCAGGATAGGAATCACGCTCTCCTGTCCAGTGACCACCAGCAAAGGCCTTGCTGATATCCTCCACATCATCGCGGATGTAGCCATAGGCATTCATCTCGCTTTCCATATGAACGTCACAGCGCATCTGGCAGAAGTAACGGCTACGGCCCTTCGCCATCGCATAGGAGAAGCTCAGGCCCGCTCTCGCCTGTATTTCTGGCAGATCCTTGGAGATGATTTGTTCCTGAAGCGCAACGGTTGCCGTGGAGATGATCAGCGTCTTATGCTTTTCCATCGCCAGGGGGATCAGCGGCAGACAATACCCGAGTGTTTTCCCTGTCCCCGTACCGGCCTCAATAACCCCGACGCGATACTGCTCCTCAGCGGGGGTAGCGTTAACGACTGCGCTGCAAAACGCCATCATGTCTACCTGCCCGGCACGAGGGGACAGACCCTTTGCGTCCAGGAAGAAGTGATAGGCTCGCTCAGTCATTTCAGCGGCAGTCATCCGGGGTTTATTGTCTGGCATATCCGTACCTTGTCCTCTGCTGCTCAGGAGGCACAGCCCGGCAGCGGCTATCGAAGTCAGGTACATCCTCATGCTGGTGGATGTACCGGGTTCATCAGTCTTCCAGTGAATGGCCTTTAAAGCGTCTCACATAGCGTTTAATTTCAGTTTCGGCCTGTTCCAGTACAGCTCGGTTGCAGTGCTCAAGAACACAGTAAGGCCCATGTGCTGGCCCGCCATCGCTGGTTTCGCAGGCATCAAGCTTGAGCCGAACGGAGGCATCGAAGATAAATTGGGTGATTTTCGCAATGGAGATCTGGTCTTTGTCTTCCTGCTCTTTGGTGTCGATGACATCGCCGTTATACACGTCGAAATCGAGCCGCAGGCGGTAAACTGTGTCGATTGCCATAATCGGATCCCTTCAGAGGATGTCGTAGATGACTGGGACGCGGCCACGTTCTACCTGTTGATTCAGGGTGCGGAAACCACCGTGATCAACGATGTAGAATTCACCCGCCACGGCGGAGCGATGGAAGTCGGCGAGCTCTTCAGTGCCAAAGACGAAAACCGGGGTTCCAGAGGGGACGGTCATGCAGGCAGTTTTTCCGCCATAGCCGCGAACCGTAAAGGTGATTACCCCATCCGCGCTGGTGGGCAGGAAATCGGCGAAAATCGAATGAAAGGCTTTATTCGCCTTATCGCTGAATACGTCGGTCAGTGTCTGCATGATGCGCCCCGTGATCTCGTTTTATGTTGTACTGATACCAGTACAACACGGGCCCGGCAGGTGACGAAGGCGATACGTCGGGTATTATCAGAATGAATATGTCGGTCTGAAATGGTTTATCAGTGAGCCATCAGCTCCGGCCCCGGGACGCGAATCAACGGTCGTTATGCTGTAGCACCTCCACGAACTGTCCGCAGCTGTCGCAGCAGTACTCATTGGCGAACCTGCCATCGTCTTTCCAGTTGTTTGCCCCGCAGCGGCAGAGCAGTACACGTACCTGAGAAGGGCGGATGCGAGCTTGACCGAATTTGGTTGTCCACTGAGGCTCGCCATCAAAGCGAAAAGAGTCAATGCGAAACCTGCTTTCGCGTTCGTAGGTGTTGAGGTATTTGAAGTACAGCTCTTCAGAGAGAATGGCATCGGTCATCGTGTATTCCCTGTCTGGCCCCGTGGAGGGTGATTTGCGGCAGAGTGTTGCGTTGCGAAAACTGCCAGGTTGTCGGAGCCATTACACCACGGGTCATACAGGTCACGAAGGGGGTTACTTACCAGCCAGCGCTTTCTCTTCCCTGGTAGCCAGGCGCATTTGCCCGAAACCTTCACGGATCAGCAACGGCTTTTCTTTCTTCCAGCCCTTAACGACGGACTCACCGAAACGACGCGGGGCGTTACCATTCCAGGTGGCTATGACGTGGTTATCATGGACTTCGACAATCACGACCGGGTGGACGACAACTGTTTTAAGTGTGGTGTTGCCCATATTTACCCGGCTAACCGACCAGACACTCATCCCGACTTCCAGCTGGCTTATTTTCATCTTCATTTCCTTCTAAACGAACGTAGTGCGCCACGGCGTAATGTCGTGACGCACATTACCATGCCCGGGGCTTATCAGAACATAAGCCAGGTGGCGTTACCGGCAGTATTTCTGGACTGGTAGGCTTTTGCCTGCGCGTGAAGCAGCTTCCACAGCTGACGAAGTGTAGCAGCATGATTTTCACCACCAGCATTAACCCGCAGTTCGCCGATCTCGCGGGTAACAGTGAAACAATTCCGGCTCTCATCCCAGCCTGAATGTTCACGCGCTTCCACCACCAGATCATTAGACGTATCAGGGCCGGTCTTTGCTGCATTCAGCACGAACTCCGTTTTAACAGTAATACGGCTGGCGTTATCCGGCGCATCCAGAAAGACGGTGAACCCCTCAGTTCGGCGGTCAGTTATACGACGGCTCCCCCAGGAGGTGATCCCCCTCTGGACACGCATCATTGAAAGAGCGTGGGACTCGGTTGCCTGCACTGTGCGATACAGGTCGGTCAGGGAAGAAAGGCTGAAGCTTTCAGGGGCAGTCTGGATAGCGTCGGTCATGGTAGATCCTCGGTTATATGGTGTGTTTTCTGGCTTCAGTAGCTGTCGTTTGCCACGTAATAGGACGTGCCTGGATAGAAGTAGCGGTAATCCGGCTGCATGTCATTGGTGATGACGGATGCTTCTTCCCAGACCCCGCTGGTGGACATAAACTCATCTGTCGTTTCATTCTCCAGCCGCATATAGCGTTCAGGAGCGCATTCCGCCCAGGCGCGTTTCACCGTATCCCAGTTAGCGTACTGGCTGATTTCAATATTCAGGGGCGCATTCTTCTCAGGCTGGCTACGGCGGGAACTCAGCACGAAATTCAGCTTCAGGACGATACGACTGTCGTTGTCAGGAGTATCCATCCAGATCTGGTATTCAGCCGTAGGCCGGGATGACTGGTTTTTGCGGCCCCACGAGGTGACACCGGTTTTAACCTGGACTATCGAGACTTTATGCGCATCAGTCTTGCCAACGCTGGTCATCAATTCAGACAGACTTTTAAACATGGTGCATCCCCAGTGATTATTGGTATGTTCGTTTTGTTTACTTATTAAATCACTGGTTACCCGGGTGACGAAGTCAGAGCCGGGTAAAAAAAGGACAAAATTTGCGGATTAGTGGCTGGTGGTGGTATTGGCCTGCGGGACAGGGCCATCGAACAATTTGTCAAAAAATTCCACGCCACGCTGGTACACATCGCGCAGCTCCATATCTTCACGCTCGGTCAGGCCCATCTTATTGAGCACGGCAAGGCCGGTACGAAGGCGAGGAATCAATACGGTTTCCAGATAGATCCTGCGGCCCGCAATAATTTCCGGGGATGCTTCATTGATGTAAAAATCAACGGTTTTCGTGATGCTGAAGTGCTTTACTTCGCTCATCGTCTGGTACTCCTCAGAATGATGTCATGATACTCGGTTTGATTCAGGGGAGGGGAGCAACCCGGGCAAACAAGCCCGGGCGCAGGCAGCAGTTATTCGAGACCCAGTGCAACGTGATCGCCATCATCAGAAAGGCGAATGAATAGCATCTGCGTACCGCCGCTCAAGCCGAACTGGAGATCCCAGCCTGGGACAGAAGATGTCTCGCATTCACGCACATCGATGACCTGGTCACGGTAGAGCAAGAAGCGTGTATCAGACTTGTCATCTTCAGCGACGTGGGCCATCTGATCAGCAAATTTGTCTTCGAGGTCGAACCAGCTTTCCAGCCAGACCTTATCAGAGACCAGGCTGATACCGCAGGCGGATTCCGCCGTGCCGGTCACAGCCTCAGCGACTGGTTCTACAGAAGTCATATTAAATACCGCATCAACTACCAGTGCCTGCTCTGAGGTCGCCGGGTAGATACCTTGCAGATAAACGCTATTGCCGTTCACTTCGAAGCCGTCTTCAAGACTGATGTCGTCATGATCAACGTCATAAACATCCGCGAGGTTGCGAAGACAGATCAGGTTGGCTTCATCTTCGTTCTCCGCTTCAATGCGCATCAGTGGCAGTTCGCCACCACTGGAGTCGGATTCATAGTAGTGAACGTAGAATACATTTTTCTCTTTGCTGGTGGTCATGGCGTTGCCCCGTGTTGTTCGTTTTGTTTACTTATAGTCTCACGGGGTATTCAGGTGACGAAGGAAATCGGGCATAAAAAAGCGGGGATTTAACCCCGCCAGTTTTGATATTTATAATTATGCCAACATGTAGTTCCAGCGCAGTTATTACTTAGGCCTTGGGCCTTTTCGTGTATTACTTTTTTCTGGCTCTTCCACCGACTCTTCTGCTGGTTTTTCCACCGACTCTTGTGTTGGCGTTGTAGTGGCTGCGGCTGCGGCTGCTGCTGCGGCAGTAGCGGTTGAATCGTCATAATCAGTGGTAGCAGTAACATCACCCGATTCAGTCATATGGAGAGTGACAGTGACAGGTTTGCCATCAACAGCAAAATTGAGACTAACTGAACCTTTCATCTTCAGTAAGAGTGCGGCCCGGGTATATCCATCGGAAAGTTTTAAACCAACAGAAGCTAAAGCATCAGCAATTTTGTTATGAATATCGTTGCTCATTTTCATTCCTTAATGTGTGTGTATTAGCGGAATATCAAATCATAAGACTTCAACTGAAAAAGGGTCAGAAGTGAAAAGTTATTTTCTATACGTATGATGGCACAGGAAGGTGGGGTGACGAAGAAGAATAAGCAAAAAAAAAGCGGGGTATTATCCCCGCAAAACTACACACAGCAATTCAATAAAACAACTTCCAGGGGGGCGATGCACACATCACAACTTCGGTCTGTCAGACGGGAACCGGCCTTGGGCGCTTGTATCCCATTTGACGAAAATTTGGTTTTAAAACCGGTAAATCGTTACTCTTTCTTCCTGCTACCCCGGTCTATCACCGGGGTAGCGGAGTCCGCCATTCTCGGCAGCGCCAGCTGATCAGATTACATAGACTCAGATTTAAAGTTACGCGTTCGCATATAACCTCCTTAGTGTGGGCCGGTTCACTGGATTGTGAATTGTCAGTAACGCTAAATTTGTAGACTTCAGGTCTACAGCCTGGCTTATATAGGCAGGCGCGGCAGTTTTTTAAGAGTTTGAACGTAACGAGAGCATTTACATAAATCCTCCTTTCTGTAGCTGACCAGATTTAACGTCTTTGTCTATTCAGTGAACCATACCCTATTCATGTGACGAAGGTTTCTGAGTGTAAAAATACGTAATAAGCAACGCTATTATCGCTAATTCTAAAAATAGGGCGAATTAAAATACCGGCAAAACGCGGACGTTTATACCGGTATTATTTCTGAGCTGCTGGTGCAATATCGCGAGGTAAGCTGTAGTCAGCGCGGCAGGTACTTAACGGCTAGGCTTGCTGGTGGTTAAGGCCTCATCCTGCGCCAGCAACGTGATCACATCCCCGGCAATCTCCGGGCGGATACCAGGCGATTTATGCGCGGCATGGGCCGCGACAGCCAGCGGTCTCCAGTTGAGTGATGCTGCAATACGTCTGATCTCTTCAATAACCCGGAATGTATCGCTCTCCAGCGCCAGACCCGCACGGGCGGTATCGAAAGATACGCGCTGCGCCGAAGTGAGCGGCGAGTGCTTCTTCAGTTCTGCGGTGATGATACGCTGCGCTTCAGCACCGATTGACGCGCCACCTTCGACGACCCCGGTTAAACCGACGAGCTTACCTCCATCACTGCGGCTATTATCGTCTTTAACCCTGGGTGGCGGGGCCAGGGCGGTCAGATCCACGTCCTGCTGTAAGAGCTCCAGCAGGTCAGCCAGCATATCGGGTTTAATCACACCTTTTAAACCCGCTGCGCGTTTCGCTAGGCTGACAGGAGAACGGCCCAGGCGGGCGGACATCGCAATAAGGCAATTAGCCAGAACAAAGAGGTCATCAACCCCAATCAGTGGCGCACACTCTTGCCTGAACGTCTGATCATCCCGGAATGCAGGAGCTGGTGGGGCCGGTTTAGGCGTTTTGGCCTTTGCCTGCGGCTTGTCATAACCACGTAGGGCTTTTTCTGCACTGTCTGAAACCTTACGGATGCTTTGCGTCAGATCATCACCACCTGCCAGGCCTGCGGTCAACTGAAGCATATAATCGAGCCTGCCGAGCATGTCAGGGGAAGCAAGCCCGGTCGCTATCTTCTGGCTGATGTCGTTAAGGTTGCTGAGTATACCACCGGCGATTTTAGACGGAGGAGTAACAACCGCCTGGACATTATGGCTGGTATGAATTTCCCGCGACACCAGGGTGAGGACTTTGCGCCAGTCAGGTTGTACACCAGCATCAAGCGTCTCAAGGTGGCTTATTGCATTTCTCAGGCTATCCCATCTGGATAGCTGTAGAGGGTCACCGTTCTGCTTTCCTGATTTCAGCCACTGAACGAGGTAGACGAAGTCAGATGTAGCTGAGGCCACCAGCCCGGCAATAACGCGCTCTCTTGCTTGAGGCGTTGTAGGGTTAGATCTTCGCACCGGCAGACGGTCATTTTTATGTGCCGTTGGTCTTTTCATTTCGAATATCTCAACTTGGTTCCATCAACGATAACTCCGCGCCCGGGAGCCAGACAGCATGAAACAATGTATTTACCATGTTTGATAAAAGCGCAACCGGCAGCGCCGTCAAAAAAATGCTATATGACAGCGCTGGTTAGAGCAGAAAGATTCAGGGAGGTTTTACATCTACTCTCGATCATCTGTGAGGAAGAGATGCAGTTGAGTCACAAAGGCATCGAGATAAGGGGTATTTCTGGCATTGTCTGCAAAGTTCATTTTGGCATTGGTGTCGTCGTATACATGCATCCAGCCGCTGTTTCTGGCAATACGACGTACATCAGTATTTGCCGGGTAGAGTTTCCCAATAGCTTCACGCAGACCTTCAATTTCTGAGATCAACTGCCGGGCATTCGCAGCAGGCTCAGGAGCCGATGGGACGAGAACCCGGAATTCAGCGGTTTCCGGCTGCATCTTAATCACTTCAATGACTTTGTCCCGGGCAACGGAATTCCATTCAGTAGTCATGCCGTTGTACTGGTTTCGGATGCGGAACTGGTAAACCGGCTGCTGTTCGTTAACAAGCAACCAGGCATCGGCAAGTGCAAGATAGAACGAGACAGGCCGGTTTATCATCTGGTGTTCCTGAAGGGCTTTTTTATAGCTATGGACATCTTCAGGAAGGACATCAGTGATACTGGAGGTGAATTTTAGCGGATCCAGTGGACAGACCGGGCCGATAACCCTAAGCACAGCAACAGGATTATTACCATCATCAGTAAACCAGAAGTCATTTTCTGGGCCGATATTGAGCCTTACATCTGCGGTCTGATTCTCTGCGAGAACGGCCTGCACCCGACGACCGTTCTGCCACCAGCGTGGTGTACCTTGCATACATACCTCGTACAGGAAATTAGCCCGAAGCCCACCTGCTGGTGGGCGGTCGGAACACAAGTCTACTGAAGGTACTGCTCTGCCTGAGCAATACGAGAAAGAGTACCGGCATTCGGTTCAATCATCTGGATACGTCGGCTGTCCTCCAGTAAACCGGCAATAAGGTGCTTGTCGGTATATGGGGCATCGTCATCCCCGAGCATACGGCGGATAGCAGATAAATCGCCGGATGGAACCGGGTATACCGACTCAATAAAGAGCTGGTCACCGTGAGGATTCTCCCACTCATATGGGGTTTGGGCGGAAGCAGCAAAACCCGAATCATTCAGACGTGCGAAATCTTCAAGCGCCTGGAGGCGGGCCGCAGATTCATCGGTAGCGTAGATTAGGATCATTCGCGCCGTCTCAGGCGATGAGCAGAACAGCAAAATGAGAAATGGCAGCATGTTATAGACTCCTTCAGTTTGCGACTTGTTGAGCTGGCGGTGTGGCTACGCTAGTGAGTTGCTTAAGGCGAATGTTCAGCTCATGAATTACATCATCGCGTTTGCGCCAGCTGGTGGATGGTAGAGCCAGGAGCGCTTCAGCTTCGGACACGGAGAGACCGGCCAGGTGAGCTTTCGATGAAATCTCTGCGTTATATAATTGCTTCAGCACAATCAATGAGTGCTGGGAGGATGCAGCCATCATCATGAAATGGCGAAGCACCGCACAATAGATTTGAGTAGACATATTAAGCCGCCTCGTTCAATGCGTGAGGTAATGATTAATGGCATGTTCAACATAGCCAACAGATTTACCCACCAGGTGTGCAAGCTGCTGCACATGATGATGGTGAACTTCACGGCACGGGCCAAATGAAGTGGTGTAGCGATACCAGAGGCTGCGGCCTACAGAAAAAAGTTCTTTCTCTGTCTGCGGGCGAACTGGATAACAAACAGGACGTGCAGATGTAGTGCGACGAACGTTATTTCGTACTTGATGAATTGCAGTATTCATAAATCACCCCGCGTATGTTTTTCGTTTTGTTTACTAACTTCAGTTAAACACACGCTGGGTGGCTGACGAATAGAAAATCCATAAATAAATGAGCTAAAGATTTAAGCTCTTTATGAAAGAATTATTCTGGGGTTGGAAACCAGATAATGTCCGAAATAGGCTTATTGCCCGTCAGTAAAGCGAGGCTGGAATGCAGTTCTTTAACGACCTGCTTATTATCCTGCGTTTGCTCAAGTGCGGTTATAGCCTTTAGCAGGGTATTTGCCACAGATGCTTTAGCATATGCCTGCGGTGAGCCGATTAGCACCTGACGCATTAGCTCCGCATTGTTAGAAGCCAAATAGCCTTGCTCCTCGGAAATTCTTTCTGCATCGGGTGCTGAAATAACCAATGCGGCAAGTTCGTGATCGTTTGCATAGTTGATAACATCAGATAGCATTTCGAGAGCTGTGGTATCTGTCATGATAAAGCCGTCAGCTACCCACTGAGGAGCAACATCGAAGCGAACTACCCAGGAATAAGGTTTAACGTTTGACATACAGAGACCTCATTAAAGAGAGATATAAGCGTCGGGATTTTCTTCAACAGAAAGAAACTCAATATCTTCGAGATGCATTCCTGCATTACGAATGCCTACCTCGGATAACCACGACAGTATTGTTTCATGATCCGGTTCACCAGAAAAATCAACAAAGGCTGGAAGAGCCCAGTCGGGTGTATAGCCAGCGCTATACATTACAGTGGCAGTAAAGCGCCCAATGTGGGGAATTTTGAAAAGGATGGATGCCTGCTCAGGGGTATTAATTACCATGCCGTGATGATAGACGACATCCCAGTTTACCCCATGCTCCCCTGTATTTCCTCGATAGAGATGGTGGCGGTCAACGGCCCAAAGGACACCTTCGCTATCCAACCAGCAGAAATAATTATTATCTGGGGATAACGTGATCCCAAGGTTCATTAACTCTGCCACCAGCAAGCAAGGGTTAATATCAGTTACAGTTTTAATAATCGTCAGCCCCATCTCGGTTCCGGTAGTAACTGTCAGTACCTTGGAGGCACTGATCCAGAATTGATAACCTGCTTCTTTAGCCTTCGCGATTAAATTAAACATTGTTGCTTCCCATTGAATGGCAGTTAGGTCAATAACAACATGAGGCTGGTGGGTGACAAACAGGGAATCTGACGATATTTCAAGAAAGAATTTAGCGATGAGAAATGCAGGGGGAACAATATGGTCTGTACTTGCCAGCGCTTCGCTCGGCCAACCCCTCGACAGCCCGAAAACAAGTTTCGGTCTGCCTCACGGTTATCTACTGACAAAGGCGGGGATTATTCGGGGTACTGTATGAACTACACAATTTCAATCGGAACAAAAGAAAGCAGCAACCCCTAAACAAATGATTGAGAGTAACCAGAAAAAGGCGAGTACTACTACAGCGCTTAAAGATAGTGGAACGGTTTTTGATAGCATAACGCCCATACCTACACCAAATGAACATAGTGCGATAGATCCTAATTTCAATTTGCTCTTATACGAAATTAACATTGGCTTCTCCTCAAAATAGGTGTGGTGCTTGCCAGCGCTTCGCTCGGCCAACCCCGAGACAACCCGAAAGCAAGTTTCGGTCTGTCCCGGGGTTCCGGGTAACGGCCAGACTTACCGCAGATCTTCTTTAGCGTTAATCATATGACATATGAATAAGAATTAATCACGATACAACTGGATAAAACTCTCCACACGGGTTCCATCACAATAGCTCGGCCAGGCGTTCATCACAGGTAGTTCTTCTGTTGTGAATCTTCCCAGTGCGAGAGCTACAGAATACCAGACCGGGAAAATCGTATTGGCTGATGTCATATTCCCATTGTTGATTAACTCATAGAGTCCGCGTCCATTAGCCCATGCACTTTCTGGTGTATCACCGGCAAGGTAGTTATCCACCCAGATGGATGGTGACAGAGCCTGACCTTTCGCCAGTCTCGCTAACAACTCGTACCACTTCAGATATTCCGTGGTTCGCAGTGAGAGAATCGGGATTCCGCCACGTCTTAACAGTGCTGCCGCAGAACGTGAGTCTACCGGTGCGGCAATTCTATCCAGGTGGTTACGGGCTTGCTTTATCCGTGCTGATATTCCCGCAGGGCTCACTCGGGAGATGTATTTCTCCACCGTCTCAGTAGCTTCAGCGATATCCGGGGCCAACGAACCATCAACATGGAGGGGACATAAAACAAGGCCGGTATCATCGTGAGTCACCCAGGCAGAATTGTCAGTCGGGTTCCTGACGATAGACAACGACTCACTTTGACCCAAGATCGTTAACCTGAATGACTTAAGCCTTTCGGCTATCCAGCTGCCTCCATCACCAAAAACCTCAATGCGCTCGTGACTCATACCGCATCACCTCTACAAGTGCTTTACATTCAGACCTAATCATAACGGCTTCCCCGTTCGGAACAAAATCAGGGCATAGCCAAACCATACTCAGGAAATTTACAGATATGTCGATCTACAAAACGCGCTCAAAACGCTCAGGCGCGTTTTAATCAATCCGATCGTGAAAATACCAGGGGGATAAGCTCAGAATCGTTCTGAGGCGATTCTGGCGTGGTTTTATCCCAATAACGGATCCTTTTGCGAATACAGATCGGTTTACAAGGGAATTTGGCTGGTATGAGACGGAGATGATCCACTTTGATAATCTGAGCGATAATTTGTTAATGGTTTCGTTTTGTTTACGCGTGTATCGGGAGGGAAGTTATTCCGAACGAGGGTATCGACTTCATATTGTCCGTTTCGATAGCCGATCACAATTTCTAAGCGGTACTCGCCGCGACAAAAACCCCCGGAGGAAAACCATGTTGGTTATTCACTTTTGGTTTTCCCCGGCGATTAAAACCAGGGCAACCTCCGGTTGCCCATAAAAACCCCCGGAGGAAATTCATCTTTCCTCCGACATCGTGCGGTTTGATTATTACCATGCTCAACCTCCCGATGTAAAAATAGAGAAAACCGACGCTATCGCTTCCGCTTTGTTTACCTTCCATATTCGCGCCCGCGAAATAGTCCGCTGCATTCCCACCCGATCATACCCGGGCGAAAACACTCGCGATCATATTGCGATCATCCTGATTCATTTCCGCCGCGATAAGTCCGCTATCGCCTGAAGGCTCACTAACAGATCGCCTGAAGGCTCACTAACAAAAATACCAGGTCATCGCCTGGTATTCATGTATATCCGTTATGTTTACTCCAGAGCGGTTTGTATTTCTAAAGCTGTTTTCTTAGGTGAGTTATTCGAAGTGAAAGTGCCTGCCGAATTGCACGGTTTTTTCGTAACTCATCACGCAACCAAATAAGCTGACCTTCATACAGTTCGATAAGCGCAAGTTCTCGCTGGCTTGCATCCTTAAATTTCGCTGGTGGATATGATTCGCCTTTGTTGAGAGGTAGGTATTTGGGAACGACACGATCAATGCCTCCACCAGCTTTGCGCAAAGGTGTCAATCTGGCCCAGCGGATCCTGATAGTTGTTCCTTGCCTGGTTACGTTAAAGCTGTACCGTGCCTTTTCGTCATCAGCAATAGCTTTGTCCCAGTATTCCTCCCGAAGACTATTGGCCTCGTTAAACAGAAGTTCTGCGGCTGAATCAACCGCATCACGAGCCTTTTCCAGATCATTGATGTACCCGACGAGTTGCATAAAACCACCTCGATGTTTTTTGATTAGGACTTAACCCCAAAAAAGAGAATCTCTATTATTACGCCAGAACTCTATGTTTCTGGAGAAAGAGAAAACTCCTTTTCAGGTTCGATTTTTAGTTTTCAGTTCCAAAACAGGAAAGATTGATTCTCCAGTTAAGTATCTTTCTGGGTGTTCTCATTTTTTGCATGTTTCTGGAGAATACAATGGCAATCTGGTGATTGAGCTATTAATATCTATCTGTACGGGTACTTTTATCAAGCCATTTTATTTTAATCAAGCAGTTTGCCAATCTCTATATGATATGGCAGAAAACTACGTTTCTGGGCATTTCTGATTTTTAATAGGTTTCTGGGGAATATAATGGAAACTTACTTCCCCTAATGTAGAGGCGATTAACGGGATGACGCCCACCGCTGCACAAACCTCTTAGTAAACGATTATGTAGAGTCGCTATATGATATGGCAGAAACTTATGTTTCTGGCTTTTCCACTTTTTGTTACCTTTCTGGAGAATACAATGGCAAACGCAGCTGAAACTTCCATCACCTCCCTCCGTCTTCAGGATCAATCCTAAATCACAGTAACTTCATAGTGATTTATGTCACATTTTGTAGGTATATATACTAGTTTGAGAGAGTTTTTTTGGGGGGGAAGTGAAGGGGAGATATGCATATTTAAGTGAAATTATAACTTGTGCTTAAGTAAAATTTTCACGAAGTGTACCCTTGAGTAATCGCCACAACATACCTTAATTCACCTCACCGAAGCATGTGTTTTTAGTATATATACTCCGCGAAATCCCCAGGCGGAAAGCCAATCTAAATGTGTTGCCCTCATACATTACCACCTAATTTCCTCAGTCTGATTTAGGTTAGGGGTTAAGGTTTTTAGGGCCGGATTTAGCCATATATGACGTCCAGTTTCATGCAGCATTTATGTACATATCTGACATTTTAAACGTCCGTATCTAGCCATTATTAATGTCAAAAATGGGGACGTTTTGCCGATAAAAAAAATGGTAATCGATGATCGTTTGAATACCATGTTACAACTTGTTAACGGTTAATTCCCGACGTTGACAGAGGGAGGCCACCTTTCTTTACGTTAGTGCGAACCCCTTTTTGGCGCTCAAATGTTATCGGAGTGGCAGTAATTCATTTTTAACTTGCAGGGTTAACGAATGAGCAATGACAAATTGGTTGTCTGCGGAATTGATATTGGATACAGCAATGTAAAAATTGCTGTAGGGGATTCAGCGGATGACAAACCCACAGTCAGTATTTATCCGGCCTACGCTACGAATGAGCCAGTAGATGATGTGCGGCTGGTAAAGCGTAGCTGCGAACATGAAGTGTTGGTGTACCCAGGAGGTAAAGAATGGCGGGCTTTTACCGAACGCCCCGATGCGCGTGAGCTGCATGACCGTTACCACATGACAGAAATGTACCTGGCACTATATCTGGCCTCACTGGATAAAATCACTGCTAAAGCAGGCAATGAAATCGACCTGGTAGTAACTGGTTTACCTGTCCGTCTTGCTAATGAAAGTGAACGCGCGAAACTGACTGCGAGGCTCACCGGTACGTTTACTATTGCGCCAGGAAAAACAGTGACTGTTAAAAAATGCCTCGTTCTTCAGCAGGGCGTTGGTGTCATCAATGACATCGTTAACAGACCGGGCCTTATCAGTCAGGAAGAATTAGAGAAGTCGACCATTCTCGTGGTTGACCCTGGCTTCTTCTCGATGGACTACATCGCCTTTAAGAGCGGAAGCAGGGTATCAGGCTCTTCAGGTTCATCATTAAAAGCAACCAGTGCAATTATCGAAAGCATTGTGAACCGCCTTAATGCCGATAACCCGGAAGAGCGAATTGATGATCTACCAGAAATTATTGAAATCGCTCTCCGTAACAATGAGCAGTCTTTCTTTAATGGGTTCCGCCACATTTCCCTACGTCCTCTGCTTGAAGAAGCTATTCCCTCCATCGCCAGTGATGTAGTCAAAGAGTTGCGAAAATCGACAAGGGTTCTCGGGCCAGTCCATATCATTGCAGCTGCCGGTGGTGGGACAAGGTTCTACGAACAGACCATACGAGAAGAATTCCCCCGAGCCAGGATCGTATCGAGCCCGTTGCCTGTTGCCAGTAATGCCATTGGTTTCTGGAACTATGGCGTTGACTTGATGCTTTACGGCGATGATTGAGCAAAGGGGGTTTCATGCAAGTTCGAGTGACGATTAATCCAATACTGTTTCCAGAGCTGATTAATTATCTGGAATCAAAACAGTCTGGCCAGCGCAGCAGTTCACTATTGGCGCTGGCAAACCGAGCATTGCTAGCAGGTGACAGTTTTATACCCGGTATCGTCCGTGAGACTTCAAAAAAACGTAAATCAGAACAGAAGAAATCAGTCCGTGGGCCGAATACAGAAAATGAGACTGGTCTGATGACTAGTCAGAGAGACGGCCACTTACCCAAAGTAAATGAGGACACTGAACCAAAATTTCGTCACGTGGTTAGCAACGATATAGTCAATACAGGCCCGCCATTTTGTGTGGGCAGTGATATTCAAGAGTTCGAAGTTAAAGATGACCAGTTATCGACGGCGAACCTTACCAGTAAGCCTGAGATTGCTGGAAAAATACCGGATCCCAATCCTGGAGATAAATCGGGCGTTGGGGAGACAGGCGACAATCAAGATAGCGGCGTTAATGAAAAGGTTACACCAAGGCGTGTTCGCATAAGTTGATGCCGTTGTAGGGTTTGTGGGGAGGGGAAATGCAGATAGCAACGAAGAGTTTGGTGCTCGCTTTACTATGTGCTGCTTACTGCACGAGTACGAACGCCAGGCTTGTAGATCTTCGTGGCACTTCTTGGGAAAAGCATTCCCAGAAAGAGTGTGGCCTCGATCCGTACCTTCTCTACGCGGTGGCACTCACCGAGAGTAAAAATAATGCAGGAACCAAGGGGTATGTTGTTCCCAGCCCCTGGGCATTGAACAACTATGTTTATGGGTCGTATTACCCGACAAGTTATGAAGATGCAAAGAGAGCGCTAGCCCGCTATCTCTCAGCCACTCCGGTAACAGATATTGGAATCGTTCAAATTAATTTTCGTTGGAACGGACAGTATGTTAACCATCCTGAAGAACTCCTGGATGTCGATACAAACATCCGAATCGGGGCAAAGACTTTGTGTGCAGCCATCAAAGCTAACCCTGGCGATATAGAACTGGCGATAGGTGGATACAACACTCAAAACCCTAAGTTGGAAGGCAAGGCTCGTGAATATGGTCAGCGCGTATTACGCGTATGGAAGAGGCTTATCGAAAATGATTAATCAAAATTTGTATTTTCTACAGACTGCCATCTCAATTATTACCCGTGCGCAATCGTTGTATAAAAGCCCTTTTGAGTTAGCAGAAGGAGACCGGGAATTTTTGATAGAGAAATCTAATCAGGCCAAGCTCGCTTTATCGATGGAGAAGTATGACTTGCCCATCTTTAATATCTGTCATGATCCCGAGCGCAAGATATCTACTGAGGTAGAAAAATTCGTTCGTCATGACTCATACATCCTACGGCTTGCCCTGCTGGTATTCAGTGTTCGTGTTTTCATTAATACGGGGACTGTTGCCCAAACGTTCTACTGGTTTGATAATGAAAAAACCGTACAGCTTGTCGAACGTATGGATGATGCACAAACAATCGATGCAATCATAACCGGCAAAATATATTTTAAACCTATTCGTCCATTTGCCGATTTAGTAGATTGTGACTTCAGTACAGTTATTGGAGCCCCCAACCCAACCTTAGAATTAACAGGTTACTTACAGTCGCGCTATTCTCATTGGAGTAATTGATTATGAAGGCTGCTCTTGTCCGGGATGAAGATAAATTTGCTTTAACACAGAAAATGGTAAAATTAGGATTTCGTAGAAAGATCATTGTGCATTCGCTTAATGCAAGTGACCGTGTTATTGATTTTTTGCGAAAAGAGTTCCATCTGAGTGATGTATCAATCGGACGACTTAAACATTCAGAGACGCTGCTCAATACGACACATAAAAAGGTTGAGGCAACCAATTTTATGAGCATCTATCTGCGTCGTTCGAAAGACCCAAACAACAGTGACAACATCGTTGATGTGGTGAGTGCGTTCGAAATCTACCGGGAACTAAACCTTAAATTCCGCCCGGAAGAAGCCTCGAAAATGATGATTGATGCCAACGAGGCCTGGACTCTTGCTCGTGATTTTCGAGCTGAAGAAATACGTATGGTAAGGTGTTACCGTTGCGATCTTTCATTTATTTCACCGCAGAGTTGTGACCGTCCACGGAAAAAACATATTTGTCCGTTCTGCTCTGATACAGAAGCTGAAAATGAAAGCTCGTAAGTGACTAAGTTAAATTTCATAAAAAAGCCCGTTTTAACGGGCTTTTTTATTGCCTGGATACTTCGTCACGTGAATGAGTCGGGTTAGTATTGAATAACAAACCTACTGGTGTCCCAAGGAAAATAAAATGAAGAAAATCTCTGGTCTTGCTTTGGTATCGCTGATGTTAGTTGGTTGCGCGGCTTCTCAACCACCAGCTATGCCGGTTGACAGCAATCCATCTGATGCTTTGAAATTTGCCCGAGCGATGGATTTACGTCAGATCACCGATGCTGGCGATCAATACCTTATCTATAACGGTTTCGCGTCCAATGGGCAGCTTGTCCCTCTCAAAACCCCGGTTAAGGCTGGTGAAAAAGGTGTAACCAACCTGGGAGGTAATGGAGTGGCCGATGTGGCTGCGGGCTTCGCGACACACACATCTTTCATCCCTGTGCTGTCTGTTTTAACGGCCCAACAGCCTACTGCTATTGTTGATGGCGTGGTGCGTGTCGCGTCATGGAACGGTAAATCTCAGGAAGATAATGAGCGTGAGGTCAATGCGATTTTCTGGAAAACACTAACCCGGATGGATGGATACAAAGTTGGTGGGATGTGTGAGGGGAAAGGCGGTGCTGTTGAAAATGCAGTTCGTCGGAAAGCGACGAACGGTGATTGGGTATCGTATGCTGATATAGCTCCAACGTTGCCGAAACCACCTATCAGCACCAGCGGTCAGGTGACATTCATTATCGGTAATGACTGCTTCAACCTCTATGCAACACGAGCCTCTAACGTAGGTCTGGTTAAAGAAATGAGTAAAGAACTGGGTGCTCAGCGGGCTCTGTTCTTACCAGGCTCTCCTGAACATGAACCAATGGTATTCAGTGACGGTAAGCAATACCTGTTCAGAAAGTAAAAAAAAAGCCCCGACATAAAGTCGGGGCTTCTTATCCTGCAAAGCTATTGAGTTTTCAAAACAGCCTCTGTGCTAGATTTCGCCGCATCAACATCGATACTGTCAACACCGCTCTGGAATCGCTCCAGGGAGTTCTGGCGAGATCCATCTATATTCAATACGTTTCCTTTACCGGTTATCTTATCCAGATTTATTTCCGACGCTTTAGGTAAAAGTTTCGCCTCGTAAAGTGAACCAATCCACTCTGACAAATCGAGTTTGTTAAAATCAATCCGTCCAAATTCTTCTAACGTCAGTGGTCGACAATCCGGGTTCTTTTTATCCCCCCAGCCGATACCTAACATTGGTCTCCCTTGTTCCTGAATGATGCGACCAATCTGAGAATCAAACGTGCAATAACTTGACCGTTTCTCGATACAGACACCCAGAAACTTTGTTTCACACCAGCTGGATATATGCACGGCCAATTTTGTTTCTTTCTTAACGGCAAGCTTAAATTCATCAGGAGTACAAGCCCAGATGATGTTGACCAGTATATTAGCAATCTGGTACGCCATGTAAGCATATCCAACCACGGATATTGCCGAAACAATAGTTGACGACAATTGAACAGATGTAGCCAGGCCAGACGATGTTACGGCTGCGCCACCGCCAGAGGCCGCACTTTCAAATATCAGATTCGTCGCAGCAGGGCCGAAGGTATCAAGAGTCCATTGAGCAACTTGTTTCGTCAGCGCTCCTATAGCCTGATTCATCAAACCGGACAAACCTGCTTCTGTAGCTTGCTGAGCCGCTTCAGTACCTGCCGACCCAACCAGACTGTTGAAAGCGGAAATAGCTGGTCGAGTTATTGTATCGATGGCATTAGTCATAAGTTCGGAACCCATGTCAAAAATACCTTTTCCCTGTTCGAACATACCGGCTTTTACAGAGACAGCATCAGCAATTTTTAGAGTGTAGTAGGACAACTGCAAATACTGAATCCAGCTGACATCTACGGGCTGATCACAACAATCCACCCATCCCCCCATCGCCGATTTACATTGTGCAGACTCACCTTTAAAAAGAGTGCAGGAACGGTTGGTTTCGTCAGTATCATCGCCACACTTCATTTCATTCAATGCGTAAGTTGCGGCCTGAAGAGTTGCAACTGCTTTGTTGAAATCGCCGCTTGGTTCAGCAGAAGGCTGTAGGCAAGACCCATTAAGGCATTGCACAGCGCCAGGACAAGTATAGGTATCGGTGGAGGAGGTATTGGGTACAACGACATCCGTTCCGCAATCCCATACCTCGGTTGCCTGCCAGCACCCATTTTTGTCACCCTCCGCACCTGTTATGCAAGTGGACTTAATGAATTTACATGCAGTGTTTGCATCGTACTGCTTGCAAGTATTGTTAACGCCACCGTCGGTTCCGCAGTTGGAAACTACCGTTGCAGACTTACAGAAAGGTGAGAGACCTCCGATCGGCGGCTTAGCAAGCTGGTTTTCGCAGATACGTGCGCCATTTATGGTTGCGCACCCATTTGCATCAGGAATGACTGTCTCGCGGCAGGTTACCGTGTAATTCTGGCAATACCCGGCGTTGATGGCCTTCAGCAACGTATCGAATTGTTCAGGTTTATCAACAGTCCAGGCGTTATCCGAGATAATTTTGTTTGGGTCAAAGTAAATATAAATGAGAGCATAACCTTCGCCGCTGCCAGTCACTGACACACGGTTTTTGAAATTAAGAACGCCATTTTGGGGGGTATTTCGGATTTGTGCTGTTACATCTACATTAATCGACTGATCCCAGCTTGTTTTTAATTCACAGGCTCCTGATGTCTCTGGCGGGAAGACGTTTAAACCTTTTGGCCCTGCCCAAACCAAACTACCCCTATCTGTACCACCGACATAAATCTGCATGTAATCATCCCATTTAGCCCTGATGATCTTGGCGCTGGTAACTGCCTGGGGATTGTAGACAGTGACGGCCATTGCCTGTTCAAATATTGTGCAGTTGCCGTCCCAGTAGTTATCACCGACAGTCCCGAGCCAGAGTTCGATGCAGTTAGTGCCGCAAGAACCGATGTTCGCCGCGCCACTATAATGCGAGAGCATACCGGCAACGTAAGGATGGTAGAGGGTGAATGTGCCGCTGACACTTGTGGTACGGGTACATTCGCGATAATCAGGGATATGGTTGACGGTGTCCTTATTCGTCATGGTCTTGGTCATAGAACAATCACCAAGATCTTGCATGTACTTATCCTGATTCTCCAGGAAGTCTTTATGGCCATCAAAGATGGAATCATCAGGTTTAATGTTTGCTGTAGTTTTCGTTGAGCCCACCAGCGTTCGGTAAGCTTCGCCGCGCAGTGAATTTTCGGTTTTCAGATTGGCGTTGGTTGTATTGCCCAGTTTTAGCGTGTTGCTGTCATCTCCGTAGGTTCCTTTCAGGCTATCCAGTGAAGTTGATGAACCTTGATTTGGATAAGCAGAGTTCAAATCAACGGCCTGGCCTTTTCCATACTGAACCGTACCATTTGACGTAGCTGAAACTTGCGGCAGTGTTTTATAGAAATTAGTGGCAGATGTAACGTTTTCCTGGGTCGTTGCTGAAAAGGCATACGGCACGTAGGATACAACACCAAGGTGACATAACATCGTTATTGTGCAGAGTGGTCTGTAAAACCATTTTTTGCGGAAAAGGTTTTTCATTCTATGATCACCTTTGTCGTGGTTACTGATTATGAAATCAGAGATCTCGGTAACTAAATTTCGTCAGCCAGCATTTCTATGCGAAGCTACTAAAATGAAGGATTAAGCAGGCAGCGTATTAAACAGACTGGTTTCAGACAATAAAGAAGGACGGCAAAACGAGGGTGTTTTCAGCGTCTTGAATATTACCGACTGGAGGTACTTATGGACATGTTTGGTATTACTGGCCTTATCCCATTATCGGGGCCAAGCGATTCAGATTATGGTGGTGGAAATGGTAAGAGGGGACGTGGAAAAAATGGCAGAACGTTCAAGAGCAAATGTGAGCGTATGTGGGAGTTTTATATTCTGCTCTATTCTTTACTGAGCCTTCCTGTCGTATACATGTTCGTGACCACATAAGAGCCCTGCAAGATTGCAGGGCTTTATTGCGAATCACTTACTCGATGAAATTATCATGTCGTCATTTCCACCACTATGACCTCCATTGTTCTCTTTATTACGTGGATGCACAGGTACATACTCCTGATGCGACTGGGTTGCACGTGCAGGTGGCGGATCACTGAACATTGTACCTCCGTTATTTGAATCACTATGACCACCAGCGCCTTGGGTATTAATGTTTGTTGTCTCAGACCCACCATAGTTTGAGTTCTGGTTTAAACCATTATGACCTTCAGCACCTTGGGCATTAACGGTCATTGTCTCAGCCTCGCCGTATCCCTGGTTGTGGGTTCCCATCGCGTAAGGGACGCCATCACCCACAGCAGAACCTCCATTTGATGCCTGATGCATCCCTCCAAGGTTGTTGGCCATGCCACCGGTGTTGTATTCGTGGGTTTGGCGATCGGTATTCAGTGCAGTAGTAGCCTGTTGAATAATGGAGCCATCATTGGCTGAACGGTCTAAACCGGCATTATCAATACGGGCTGCAATACCACGGGCAAGAGCAGTATTTCCGCCCATAACCGTTCCATTGTCATTTTGACCACCCGTCGCGAGTTGAATACGTGCCATCATGTCACTGCGGGCCTGGGAAAGTTGTTGCTCAGACGCTCCAGCTTTAGTCATGGCGTAGTAGTTCACAATAGAATCTCGCGCCGCTTCGCGGTTTGCATCTCCACCAAGCGGAATTTCCCCAGCGATGGTTCTGGCCTGATCATGTACCTGTTCATATACCGGGCTTTCTTTGAACGCATTACTGACATGAGAAACGAGTTTATTAAAATCGCCAGTAATACCGCCAAGATTATAGTGGTTGTTTTCGAAATCATTTGCGGCGGTGTTACCCGCTTTCGTCATGACTTCACCCTCATTTCCCTTGTGAATTTGCTCAACTGCACCGCTATTCTGTCCCCCGACAGTATTAACCTGGCCTTGCCCATAACCATCAGACGATGACGCATGTGCTTCACCAAGCGCTCCGTAAGATCGGCCTGTTACTGCATTAACGGAGTTGCCAACGTCCGCTGCACCAGCAACTGCGCGGCCACCAGCGCTTTCAGCTCCACCACTCACGCCACGGTATTGCTCAGATGCAGTTGTCGTCAGTACTGGGCTGGAATCAGCGTTAATGAACCCGGCTTTGGCAGCTACTGCACCGGCAACACCAAGTTCACTGGCTGCTTTGAATTGAGCAAAGGTATGCGCGTCTTCGTGAGTCATACCTAAAGAGGTCAGGCTCGCTGCATCACCGGCGATTTTGCTGGACAGTTCCGGGTGCGCCGCGAGGGTTTGAGTCAATGTTGCTTGTGCATCATGATTACGACCAATGGCTGTAGCAAGTTGCGCAGCATTCATTGTCTGGCCCATTGAGGTACTTGAAACGAAGGAGTTTGCTTCCTGGAAGTTCTTTTGTGCGGACTGCATTCTTTGATTTGCCTCAGCAAAAGAACGAGTCGATTGAGAACTCTCACCTTCTTGCGATAAGGACTGGTACATCGCACTTGCTGCGGTATTGACGATGCGTGACTGGGTCGCACTGTCTATTTTGTGCGACGAGGCGCTGTCTGTAGAACCGTACTTAGCACTGTTGTCATTACTCAGGCCACTGCTTTCTGCCTCTGAACGTGACATTCCACCTTTAACACCAACACCAGCACTTGAACTTCCCGCACCGCCACCGACACTCACATCACCTTTGGCGATAGAGACAAGCGCCTGCATATCAGAAATACCTTGTTCTTTAGCCACAGAACTGACAAGGGCACGATCTGAGCTGCTCAGGCTGGCAAATGCTGCATTGGAAGCGTCACTATAAACTTGCGAATGTCCACCAGAATTCATGTTACTGGCCACCTGGCTAATCATTGCTCCAGATTGGGCAGTCAAGGAACTGGATGCTGAATCTAGTTCTTGCTTAGCGCTGGACAGGTTGTGAGTAGCGACCTTTTTCATGTCAATGGCAGGGAGAGTGCCAGAAGACCCACCCATGATAGTTCCTTGTGTTGGGTTAAATTCAACATCGGAACCACGACTGTTTATCGCAGGAGCGTTGGTGACATCAGGTGCGAGAGTTTTAGTATCGGCAGCTGAAGGTGCTGCTGCTGAGCTTGCAAGAGAGTTAAAGGCAACAGAACTGCCCCAGACAATGAATCCACCCAGGGCCGGGATCATCGCGTATAAATTACCAGCAAGACCTATACTTTTTTGAGTCTCAAACAGGAGCTGATAAAGCTGAGCAAAGCTAAGTCCGCCAGAACCCGAACTGACAAGAATTTGGCTTGACGTATCACGGATACTGTTTAACACATACATGTTGACGACCGCTGCGAGGGGAAGCCAAGTCCATGTCCAGATGATAACGAGGAAGTACTTCATCACCAGTCGCAAACCCATAATACCCAGACCGAAAAGGAAGGCCATAAATGGTGCGAGTGCGTATATTATTCCCTGGAAAATCGGCATAAATGAACCCATCCAGCTCAAGAATGATGAACCAGAAGAAGACCATTGGAATGCCTGTTGAGTCATGGTTTGGGCGCGAGTTACAGCAGCAGTACCACGAAATGAGCTTTCGAGTCCGTACATTGGCAGTTCCCTGAAATGAGGGTACATGACCAACATCAATTGGAAATCACGAATATCAGTGCCACTTATGTTGAAGAAATTCAGTACTTCCTGGGCTTTTCCTGAACCTGAGCATGGCGCACCACCGCAAGTGCGCCCGGATGCGGTATAAGAGCTGGCAAAAGCTGAGTCCAGGCTAGAAGCGTTCTGGGTAGCGAGTCCTTTAAGTTTCGTGTACGCGTCAGAACAGGTATAAAGTGAGCCCCCATTTGAAGATTCTTCAGTACTGGTAGACCAGCCGCTACGTACATTGTCGTAAATAACAACCCGCTGGAAGGAATCGTTCGAGGCTAGCCCTGATACACCTTGATTAGAGCGATACATTGAAGCAAAGGTTTTAGACCCACGAATAATATCGTTGCCTACGCAGTTCTTCACATAGTTTGAAACGCTTGCGTCCAGATCACCGTAAGCACCAGTTTGACCCGTCCAGCGCATTGGCGTTTTCAATGTGTCGTATAAAGTGGCCAGAGTGAAAAGGGGATCCAGAGACCCATACTCAGTCATGCTTGGGACAGAAAATGCCTGCTCCATCTTCTCGGTAGTTGCATACCCAACAGTAGACAGTACAGATGCGGCAACGGCTAATCCCGCTGGTACATTATCAACAGCACGAAACTTACCCGTTGTAACATCTTCAATGTTGGTGCGCATCGATACACTGAAAAACAGGTAATACATCACGACGGCCACACACATATGAGAAAGGGATAATGATTTCCCGGCTGATATAGCAGCAGCAAGCACGACACAAATTACACCAATGAGTGCTGAAATCCTAAACAAGGATCCGTAAGTGCCATCATTCAATAACATGGCAACGGAATTGAATATATTATAAATAAATTCAATGTTGCCAACAGTATATACGTTCCATTCACTCATATTAAGTTACCTTGTTAGAGCGAGCCATCAAGAGAACCTTCAGATTCATAATGAACCTGCGGAAGCGTTGTCATATAGTTGCTGAATGATTCAGGTATACGGGCCTCGCCACCATAACGGGATATCATGGCGTTATAGGAGACATACAGATTTTGCCTTGCCTTTTCGATTAGCTCTCCAGCATCCTTATAATAAACTGACGCCGATTTATCATTTTCCTGCTGGAGCCGTGCGCCGGTCGCAGCAGCCGTAAGCATTTCGCTGAGGTAGTTATAAGCAGCTGAATAGGCTATGACAGGAGATAGTTCACGTATATAGGAATAAGATGCGGCTAAATCATGACGTGCAATTTGAGTCGCTTTACTGGTAGCACCAGCTACGTTGTAGTAGTTTGCTTGCCGTAATTTAGCATCCCCAGGGTTTGAACCAGTTCTGGCCGAGCTCAAATATCCGTTATCGATAAAGAAGAGTGTGATATTGGCAGCGAGACCTTTAATTATTTTGGTCTGTTTTTTGGGATTCTCACAAGTACTAGTCTGACCTGAACAAGACCAGAAATCGAAACTATCATCACCATTTATAAAAGAATCCAGGACATTTGAAGTTGCGAGTGGAGCAATCCTAACCACACTCTTTTTAGCTGACCCATCTTTATCTGTACCCAACTGGCTACCGACGATGATGGTGCCGGTCATAGACATAATAAGTTCTTTTTGCTCATCTTCGGAGCCGATGAATTGATTACTAAAGCTACCATTCTGGAGCAAACACCACACAATGTTACCGTAATCGTCACATGCCTTTCTTTTCCCTGCCTCTTGTTTTTGTACGTCGGGTGCTTTACCACCACCCATATTGCCCCACATGGCTTTAAATTGGTCTGAGAGGCCATCAGAGGACAGCTGAGAAGATACAGCAGCCTTTGCACTGTCACCAAATGCAGAGGCAGTGTCGACTAACAACCCCTTCGCTAACTGACACGAATTTGCGGTCAGATCGTTCATCTGCTGGATGATTGCCTGCATTTTCGAAATAGCATTATCCAGAACGGCATCCATAGCGTTCAGGGCCAACTGGAAAGCTAGACCGGCAGCATTAGAAGCAATATTACGTAGCATCTGGACGAACTGATCAGCGTTGATGAACGAGAATGACCCGCCGAAAAGGTCTATCCCTCCACATCCTCCCGACGCAGAAGGGAGACTAATACTAATAGGTGTCAATGTACGGAGCTTATTACGTAGAACAAATCCGCCACCGGTATATCCATCACGTGTAACGCTCTGATAATCACCGGGAGCTGTAACATTCGACATAGAGCCGAACATACTGTCTAGCTGAGTACTAATGCTGGTGGCCTCGCATTGAAAAGCTGTCAACCCGGAGAGGCAGATAGAAATTGCAAGAATGTTTCTACGGAATACATTCTTTATATTATAGTTGCGCGAAATCTTCATTTTTCCCCCGGGTTATTAGCATTTGGGTTAGGTGTCGAACCGTAGCCAGCTTTAGCTTGTATATATTTGATAAACTCATCAGGTTGTTGAGTTAGGTCTTTAGGCATGTCATTCAGAATGTTTGAGTCGATATAGCCGGTATCGTTATATGGCAAGGTGCTCTTATATTGCTGGTCAGAAATGATCCCTGCATCGTGGGCAATAAGGACTGTTCTTGAAATTAACTGGTCTGCACTGATAGGCCCAAATGAGACAATGCGTGTTGTAGATGGCGGGATTGCCAGAGCTATCGCAGGTGCGTTTGATATTTGGAGCTTTGATGCCTGGCCAGAATCAGGCCTCCAGTCCGGGTAAATATTCCCTGGAAGAGGTTTACCATCAAGTGAAATTGGGATGACCTTCATGTCTGTCATGAAACTAAACGTATTCATAACAGAAGCTTGCTTTACGCATATGGAGCAGTTTTCCCCACGGAAGAAGAAAAACAATCCTGCTTTTGTCGCTACGTCTTTTATGACCGTTCTCGAATTGTTTTCAGCTTCATTCGATTGATCCATTGCCCCAAATGTTGAGGTTGAGCGGCGGCTATTCTCATCTATGAGGGGGTCGGTAGAAGTAACCAACCTAGCCATATCAGTAAAGCGGCTGGCTTTATCCAGCATAATGCGTTGGGCCAGAAAATATGCCCTAACGTTTTCTTGGGTAGGATTGTCGATGGCCTGGTTGCGTAGTTTCTGAATGTTTTCATTAAACCAGGCTACGGTGAACGGAGCCGGGCCGGGCTTTTCAGTTGCGGCAGGTTCTGGAGTCGACTCCATAGGTGTTTGAGCAACCTGTTTAGGCGTTTCTTGAGGCGGTAAAGTCGGCGGAGGAGGTAACTTCACTGGCTTTTTCTTCACTGGCTCAGGTGGCGATTTACGCCAGAACCAACCTTCCTCTTTTCCATTCAGAAATGCCTGACCACCAGCGAGGTCGTCACTGGTGGTCTGAGGGGATTGAGACGTTGGGGTGTTACCCTCATCCGCAAGAACTGAGGTAGAAAAAGCAAATCCCACTAGCAGGGGAATAATGATTTTAGTTAAAAATTGATATTTCATCGGAATTACCCCCCCCTCTGTCAGGATAGTTGTCACCCCCATCGAAAATACTAATGACAAGATGGGAACAGATCGTGAAACGAATTTCACCAGAACGTAAATCGGCTGCACTGGCTAAATTACTACCGCCTTACAACATGACCGTCACCGCAGTTGCGCAGATGGAAGGGATATCGGAAGCTACCCTTTATTACTGGCGTAACAAGGCGAAAGCAGAGGGAATACCGGTGCCGGGTGCAAACAAAACTACAGACCAATGGTCAGCCGAAGCCCGGCTGGCTGTGATTATCGAAACAGCTACACTCAGCGAAACAGAACTCGCGCAATACTGCCGTAAAAAAGGGCTTTACCTGGAACAGATTAGTCAGTGGAAACAAGGCTTTTTGCAGGTGTCTTCGCCCACTGACAAAGCGGCGCTCAAACAAAGCCAGAAAGAAGTTAAACAACTAAAACGCGAACTGCTTCGTAAGGAAAAGGCGCTGGCGGAGGCGGCAGCGATACTGGTGCTGCGAAAGCAGTTGCGGGATTTTTACGGGGAAACCGACGAGGACGACTGACGCCCGGAACAGAGCGGCAGGCACTTATCGGTTACGTGCGGGACGCGATGGCGTCAGGAGCTCGGCTGTCAATAGCGCTGACGGAAGCGGGATTAAGTGAACGGACGTGGCGACGCTGGCAAACGTCGTGGGAAGACAAGCGTGTCAGCACGGTCAGGCCCTCCCCGGTGAACCAGTTAAGTGAGCAAGAAGAGCAACAGATACTGGCAGTGTGCCATCAGCCAGACTACGCCAGCCTCCCCCCGTCACAAATCGTACCGGCGTTGGCGGATAAGGGGATTTATCTGGCAAGCGAGTCAACCTTTTACCGGGTACTGCGTCGTCATGGAGAGGTGCATCGCCGGGGACGGCAACGGGCAGCGCAGAAAGTCACCCCGGCTACGAGTTGGCAGGCCAGCGGGCCGAATGAGGTGTGGACATGGGACATTACATGGGTTCCGTCAACCGTAAAGGGGCGCTGGTTTTACCTGTATCTGGTGGAAGACCTCTACAGCCGAAAAATCGTGGGATATGAAGTGCATGAAACTGAAAGTGGTGAGCAGGCGGCAGCCCTGATACAACGCACGGTCCTTCGGGAAGGATGCTGGCAAAACCCGCCGGTACTGCATGCGGACAACGGCGCGGCGATGAAGTCACAGACGTTGCAAATGAAGCTACACGAGCTGGCGATAACCCCCTCTCACAGCCGGCCGGGAGTGAGTAACGATAATGCGTATGTGGAGTCGCTGTTCCGGACACTGAAATATGTCCCGCAGTGGCCGTCATCAGGGTTCGGCAAGCTGGAGGAGGCGCGTGAATGGATAGAGGTTTTTGCTCAGTGGTATAACGAAATGCACAGACATAGCGGCATCAGGTATGTGACGCCGGGTCAGCGACATCGTGGAGAAGACGGTGTGTTGCTGAAAAATCGGGATGAGGTGTACAAAAAGGCAAAAGCGGAACGGCCTGAACGCTGGTCTGGCAGAACACGAAACTGGCATCCGGTAGGCAAGGTAATGCTGAATCCAGAACGGGAAAAACAGGCAGCCTAAATCAACCGGGGGTGCCAACTACCTTGACACTTACCGGCTCCTCAACTCCAGCATTTACGACATCCTGGTTTCCAGGGATGTAACGTGGCCAGCCTTCTACCTCTTTGATGTTCTTAACGATAACTCCTTCGAAGCCAAATTGATCTGCCGATATATCAACAATATGGAATTCATCGTTGTTGGAGATCTCACACCAGTAATGACCGAACCCGCCATACATAGTGAATAACCCGCCGTCAGATTTCCCATCGCCACCTCTAATCACAGCTGATAACCCTTTGCTATGTGCCAGACGAGCTAATAGCAGACTGGCAAATAGGCATGTGCCCGTTGTGTCATCGGTATCACAGTCAGCGAGGATACCGTTCAGTAATGCCCGTGCTTCAGTCGCAACATCATTAATGAGGTTTTTCATCAGGGTTACTTATCGCAAATCGGTTTCAGGGGATTCTGCCAGACAGGCCGTAGCGTGACAATTTTTTATGACCCCAATAGGGGGCGAAATTAACGGGTCTTAGAATTTCGTCACCGATGAATGTTGCGTTAATCTTTTTTTATATAAAGAGGAGCTAACCATCGGTAAGTGTCAAGGTAGTTGGCACCCCCGGTTGATTTAGGCTGCCTGTTTTTCCCGTTCTGGATTCAGCATTACCTTGCCTACCGGATGCCAGTTTCGTGTTCTGCCAGACCAGCGTTCAGGCCGTTCCGCTTTTGCCTTTTTGTACACCTCATCCCGATTTTTCAGCAACACACCGTCTTCTCCACGATGTCGCTGACCCGGCGTCACATACCTGATGCCGCTATGTCTGTGCATTTCGTTATACCACTGAGCAAAAACCTCTATCCATTCACGCGCCTCCTCCAGCTTGCCGAACCCTGATGACGGCCACTGCGGGACATATTTCAGTGTCCGGAACAGCGACTCCACATACGCATTATCGTTACTCACTCCCGGCCGGCTGTGAGAGGGGGTTATCGCCAGCTCGTGTAGCTTCATTTGCAACGTCTGTGACTTCATCGCCGCGCCGTTGTCCGCATGCAGTACCGGCGGGTTTTGCCAGCATCCTTCCCGAAGGACCGTGCGTTGTATCAGGGCTGCCGCCTGCTCACCACTTTCAGTTTCATGCACTTCATATCCCACGATTTTTCGGCTGTAGAGGTCTTCCACCAGATACAGGTAAAACCAGCGCCCCTTTACGGTTGACGGAACCCATGTAATGTCCCATGTCCACACCTCATTCGGCCCGCTGGCCTGCCAACTCGTAGCCGGGGTGACTTTCTGCGCTGCCCGTTGCCGTCCCCGGCGATGCACCTCTCCATGACGACGCAGTACCCGGTAAAAGGTTGACTCGCTTGCCAGATAAATCCCCTTATCCGCCAACGCCGGTACGATTTGTGACGGGGGGAGGCTGGCGTAGTCTGGCTGATGGCACACTGCCAGTATCTGTTGCTCTTCTTGCTCACTTAACTGGTTCACCGGGGAGGGCCTGACCGTGCTGACACGCTTGTCTTCCCACGACGTTTGCCAGCGTCGCCACGTCCGTTCACTTAATCCCGCTTCCGTCAGCGCTATTGACAGCCGAGCTCCTGACGCCATCGCGTCCCGCACGTAACCGATAAGTGCCTGCCGCTCTGTTCCGGGCGTCAGTCGTCCTCGTCGGTTTCCCCGTAAAAATCCCGCAACTGCTTTCGCAGCACCAGTATCGCTGCCGCCTCCGCCAGCGCCTTTTCCTTACGAAGCAGTTCGCGTTTTAGTTGTTTAACTTCTTTCTGGCTTTGTTTGAGCGCCGCTTTGTCAGTGGGCGAAGACACCTGCAAAAAGCCTTGTTTCCACTGACTAATCTGTTCCAGGTAAAGCCCTTTTTTACGGCAGTATTGCGCGAGTTCTGTTTCGCTGAGTGTAGCTGTTTCGATAATCACAGCCAGCCGGGCTTCGGCTGACCATTGGTCTGTAGTTTTGTTTGCACCCGGCACCGGTATTCCCTCTGCTTTCGCCTTGTTACGCCAGTAATAAAGGGTAGCTTCCGATATCCCTTCCATCTGCGCAACTGCGGTGACGGTCATGTTGTAAGGCGGTAGTAATTTAGCCAGTGCAGCCGATTTACGTTCTGGTGAAATTCGTTTCACGATCTGTTCCCATCTTGTCATTAGTATTTTCGATGGGGGTGACAACTATCCTGACAGAGGGGGCCATGAATAAAATGAAGTACAGTGCAGTATTGAATGAATGGAATTTTAAGTATGATTCTGCTGAAAGATTCGGTGACTCACACTTTCTTTATATCCATAATTTCATGAACGATCAGAGCCAGTTACTTGGTATTATCATAGCTGATTTTTTGAAGGTTCCTCAGATAGAACTTCTTCCTATTCAGACCGCCATAGATAACCTTGTAAGGTTATTAAAGGTTCAGACATCCAGGTCGTTAACGTCTGATGAGGGTGTTGATCTTGCTCAATTCCTCACTCAGTACCTCAGACAGACACAATCTTATGCTGCGGTTTCAAGTATGTGTCCGGTTGGTCAAAAGTTGAATTTTTTCCTGAACATCTACCCAAGAAAAGGTAATAAAGAGTTTTCTTTTCGATTATTCGCAATCACCACACTCAATGAAATTACAAGCGTGTCTGAATTTGTTGAAATGGCACATAGTACTCAACAAAGTGATCTGATTAATAATCCTGGTTATTTTGTTTGATTACTAAATAATTCCATATTGAAATCATTAACCATCACTTAACAGTGATGGTTTTTTGTTTTATTTCAATTATCTTTTTGTTCGATATGACTATCTGCTTTTTATAATCTGATTTCACTTACTATCATGCTGATACTACTAGGTAAAATGGTCGTGATGACTTTAATTCATGCTATTCCATTGAGATTTGTGTTTACAATCAATAAAAATATTGTTAATAAAATGTAATCCTTAACATAAATCAACATGGATATGGAACCTACACTACAATGGCAAAGAAAAACATACATCAGGAAGAGATTGTATTCGCGAAGAAACAGCTTGTTCTCCTTGCAACATTAAAAGGGAAGGTAAGTGAATTGATTCTAAAGTGGGAAGGGAACATTGGAGCTGAGACTCCTGACTATCATCTTTTAATGAACCAACTTGAGTCAGTAGAAAAGCAAATATTTTCTAAGATTGGTGCTTGGAAAAAGACATCTTTGCTTTGAGTGTCAGTGAAGAAAAACTTTATGAACAAACTTAATCCTCCTGCTTTATGTAATTCTTTTTTTACCAGGGATTTCTAGGAGAATCTTAGTCCATAACCCATCTGTCATAAAATCAATTATCGAGTCTGATATCATGGCTTTATTTGCAATTCTTTGAGCAGTGTAAATTGCCTGACTTTTATCTTCGATAAAGATGCCATGAGGCACTAGACTAACATTATCTTCGGTTTTCCTTGCCCACATGCGGAGGCGGTAATCTATTATGTATTCGTCATACTCTATCCACAGATGAGGTCGAATTATCTGGCCAGTTCCAGCCAACGTTACTTCTCCAACGATGCGCTGGTGCGGTATACAGAATCTATCTAGCAGGCAACTTACAACCATAGTATGACCATCACATTCGAGTGGAAGTACATCATATTTATGTAACAGCTCGCAGACATAAGCAACTTCAGGGGTTATGAACATTTACGGCCTCATATTAGACGGGGAGGGTGCTTAATTGGTCATTAAGCCTAAGTGATGATGGAGCCCAGTAGCCGGAACCGCACATCCACCGTTCACCAGGAAATGAAAAACCCTCTCTGATAAGAAACTCCCTAAGTTCGGTGCTGATGACATTCTCAACCTTTAAGATGTAGTTATTTGTCTCAGCTGCTTCTTTTAATTTCGAGAGTAACTGTCTGAAAAATCCTTTGCCTGGGGTCTTCACTGAAATGGTTGCGACTACCAGTACCGACGAACCGAGGTATGACATTTTTCCCGTCCGGGCACGGATGTATAACTCATCTACTAACTGAAGACCTTGAACCTTCATTGATTTTGAATGAAAGATGCTTTTTTTTGCTTCAACCATTAAGTGAGTGAATGATTGAAGGATCTTATTGATGTCTCTGTCATGACAACTCATATAATCACCAAATTAAATCAGCATAATAAATTGCACAGTGTATAGCGTAACTTTTCAATAAAGTTGATGCTTTGAAATAAAAGCAACAATACATAATCTTTGTGTCTTATTGGCTAAGGTTGTTATGTAATTATCAGAGGTTTTTAATCCTTTCTAAAGATGCTAGATATGCTTCATAGTTATCTCCAAATTTTTTCTTTGCCCGTCTTACTCTCATCTTTTCTGCCAGTTCACTCTTATGCTCGGTCTGGTATTTTTTATTGTTTTGGAGTTTTACACCTGCACCGGAACCGGCAGCATAATTTCTGTTTTTATCGCTAATGCACAACTTGCATTTACTTTTAAGGCCAAACTTACCCTTAAGTTCCTTACCGAATTCTTCGAAGGGTTTAACCTGATTGCATCCTTTACAGCGTTTGCACCCAGAGGGGAGATCTTCATTAGCCATGTCTAGTTCCAGTGGTTAAAGGTAATGAACTGCATTTTACTGCAAACAGGCACTTCCAACCATAAAATCGACTACTTAACCATAATTCAACATAAGGTTCATTATGCGCACTTAGATTGTAATGGCTCAATAGTAATGTCCGCCTGTGGCTCAATTCAGATGTCCGCGCTATGGTAAGCTTCACTGGTCCGTTTAAACTACCGGGAGGCATATCATGAGCGCAGAAAGCTCAGGAGTGTTTACTTTGAAAGAGATCAACCGGATCAAGATTATACAGGACGTCATTGAACGTCGCATCACAACGCGCCGTGCGGCCGAGCACCTCGGTATCAGCGACAGGCAATGCCGCAGACTTCTTGCCCGTTACCGTGAAGGCGGACCGCTTGGTATGGCCAGCAGACGATGTGGCATGCGTGGTAACCGCCAGTTGCCACCCGGGCTCGCAGATCAGGCTCTGGAACTGATCAAGACGCGTTATGCTGATTTCGGTCCGACTCTGGCGCGTGAAAAGCTCGAAGAACTCCACGGACTGTTTCTTGGCAAAGAAACTGTCCGGCGCATCATGGTGCGGGCTGGCTTATGGGTTCCCCGTAAACAACGTGCCGCAAGGATCCCTCAACCACGGTACCGGCGTCCGTGTACTGGTGAGCTGATACAAATAGATGGCTGTGATCACGACTGGTTTGAAGGCCGTGGCCCGGCCTGCACCGCGCTGGTCTATGTTGATGATGCAACCAGCAAACTGATGGAACTGTTGTTTGTTAAATCGGAGTCCACGTTTTCTTACTTCGAAGCCACGCGGCGCTATATCGATAAGCATGGTAAACCGCTGGCACTGTACAGCGATAAAGCCGGTGTTTTTCGTGTTAACAATAAACACGCCACAGGCGGAGACGGGCATACTCAGTTTGGGCGAGCCATGCATGAACTGAACATCCAGACTATCTGTGCAGAAACCAGTCCCGCCAAAGGGCGTGTAGAACGAGCTCACCTCACTTTACAGGATCGTCTGGTCAAAGAGCTGCGGTTACAGGGCATTTGTTCAATGGAGGCTGCAAATGACTTCGCTGAGGCCTATATGGCTGACTATAACCGCCGTTTTGGCAAAGTACCGCGACATGATTTTGACGTACACCGTGCTGTAGAACATGATGAGGACCTGGGGCTTATTTTCACTGTTCGTGAAAAACGTAAAGTCTCAAAATCGTTGACGATACAATATGATAAAATGTTGTACCTGATTGAAGACAGCGAACTGAGTCGCCGTGCAATAGGTAAATATATCGATGTGTATCACTATCCTGATGGCAGAAAAGAGCTGCGCCTGAACGGTACGCTACTTCCCTACTCTACCTACGACCGACTGTCAGAAATCGACCAGGGCGCGATTGTCGATAACAAGCGTCTTGGCCGAACCCTGGAGTTTATCAGTCTGGTGCAGAGCAAGCGGGATAACACGCGCTCTCAGTCAATTCCCGCTGGAGATGGCCCTTCCCGACGACGGCCAAAGCAGGAAGGGAAGAAATCCCAGCGCTCACTGGATAATGATGACATGCTCGAAGCACTCAAACAGCTTCAGTCACGTTCAGAGGACATTTTTGGTAAAAGAGCCCGCTGATGGTACTCACTGGCCGGACAGTGGTTGCTCACCAGTTGATATTGTCCGGCCAGACCCATGATGTATTATTCATTTCGTTCAGCATCTTTATGTCCTGCTTTTCACGGGCATACTTACCCCATAATGAATGAAAAGAACGAACAATACTGATTAACTGCTTTTTTCTTTGCTCCGGAGATAGGCTGATAAAATAGCAGCACCTGCTGTCAATATTATCCTCAATGAAATTAAAATCAGAGTCTGATGCATATTTTACTGTTAGCATAATATCATTCGACGTTGTTCTCTCAGACTCTGTTAATGCTGATTCTATCAGGTATTCAAAGGCATACATGACAGACAGCTGGTTTTTGTCTGTCTGAATATAACCCATTGAGTTTCTGAGTATTGAGGACTGTACCAGGACCAGAGGCCATAAAAGCTCAACACCATAAAGCTTATATGTATCATGTTGATCATACTGATGTTGCTCAACACGACGATTACCTTCCCGTGCTTTACGAATATCATAGGCAAGGGATAACATAAATCCGTCTTTAACTTTAATCAGTGGGCTTTCATCCACGATGTAATGAATGAGTTCATGTAATTCATTCAGGGCTTCTGAATCTCCCCACAGTATAAAACCTGCATTGTTCGGCGTTAACTCGTATCGAAGCATGGGCTCAATCATCCTGTTGTTTCAGTCGGAGGAAAGTCTATCAGTAAAGAGAATGAGAGATCAAAGTGGTCATTTTAATTGAGCTGGATAACGGACATTTCAATTGAGCCTTGACATTAGATTGTTAGAACCATTTAGTAATGTCACTTTTTATCCAGATAGAAACGTCACCTTAGAGTAAGCTAAACTGAATGCAATTCTAAGGGGCTCAACGCATGTTGGTGACCATGTCAGATAAAGAGATCCACCGCCTACCGGTGATACAGGCAGTTTGTGAAAAGCGTCTACGCCGTCGTGATGCAGCATCACAGCTTGGCATTTCAGAACGTCAGGCGCAACGACTTATCAATCGTTACCGAGTTTCTGGTGCTGAAGGACTTGTCAGCCGCAAACGCGGCCAGCCCAGCAACCGCCGGTTGACCGAATCTCTCAAACTACGAGTACTCACGCTGATACGTGAAAACTACAGTGACTTTGGGCCCACACTGGCCGCAGAAAAACTCAGAGAGCGCCATAATATCCGGCTTTCAATCGAGACCGTCCGCAACTGGATGACGTCTGACGGACTCTGGGTCCCGCATGCTCGCCGTAAGTCACGGGTTTATCAACCCCGACATCGGCGTGATTGTCTGGGTGAACTTATCCAGATCGACGGCTCCCACCATGACTGGTTTGAAGGCCGTGCGCCAAAATGCTGCCTGCTGGTCTTTATCGATGATGCCACCGGGCGTCTGATGCATTTGCGGTTCAGCGAGTCAGAAACAGCCTTTGACTACATGCTGGCAACCCGGGAATACATCGAGCAGCATGGGAAGCCGGTATCGCTGTACAGTGACAAACACGCAATATTTCGCGTCAGTGGTCCGGAGAAACGCAATACCACCGTTACCCAGTTCGGACGTGTGCTTTATGACCTGGCAATCGAGCTTATTTGTGCCAACAGCTCTGAAGCTAAAGGCCGCGTGGAACGTGCGAATCAGACACTTCAGGATCGGCTGATCAAAGAAATGCGTCTGGAAGGTATAACCGGCATTGAGGCCGCAAATGCCTGGCTTGCCACTTTCATCGCTGACTTTAACAGCCGGTTTTCACGACCGGCTAAGTTCCCCAAAGATTTGCATCGTCCGGTGCAGGAAAGCCCCGATGAATTAAGAGACATCTTTGCCTGGCATGATGTTCGTACCGTGTCGAAATCACTGACCTTCCAGTACGATAAGATCCTTTATCTCATGGACACCACAGAAGAAAATAGCCGTCTTGCCGGTGAAAAAATTAAAGTACTGGATTATCCCGATGGCACCCTCGCCTTCCTCTATGGGCACCGGAGCCTTAAGTGCCAGGCATTTGATAAGCTGGCCTGTGTCGACCAGGGGCAGATTGTTGATAACAAACGTCTCGGGACTGTACTCCGACTGGCTCAGGTAAAACAGGATGAGCGGGAAAGCGAAGGCAAACGGGAACGAAGCAAAAAATCGCCCAGCCGTAAGGCTCAGGTGCGCATCCAGGAACAGCTCCGGGCTATCAATCCCGTTCTGGCAGACCCGAGCTTGTTTGTGGCAAGTTCAAAGCGATAGAATCGACCATCAGTGCTGCAAAGTACCGGAACAGTGAGTCCCCAAAAGGATACTTGAGATGATTAAATTCCCGACTACAAAGCGCGTTGATTTGTATAAAACTGCTGTCAGCTCTGAGCAATTACATCTAGATCTGGTTGCGGCTCAGGAGTTCATGTTCGATGCCTGGGAAAATGATGACCTGGAAGTTGTGCTGAAACTCATCAGAAAAGCTATCAAGAAATCCCCGCTCTGTGCTGACGCATACTCATTCTACTGCGAGATATCTCAAGAACCTCCTGAGTCAAAAATCGGGAAGCTGGAGACTGCTTTGTACGCAGCCAGCATTGCACTTGGCGAGGATTTTCAGGAGTTCGCAGGACGTTTCTGGGGATTTGTCGAAACACGTCCATATATGAGAGCAAAAGCAGCTTTGGCTGAGGCCTTATGGGAGTCTGGTAATTTTTATCCGGCTATGGCTCATAGCCGCGAAATGCTGAAGCTCAACCCGAACGATAACCAGGGGATTCGTCATTTATTAGCGAACTATTACCTTGAGCTTGAAATGGTGGATGATCTGGCCTTGCTACTGGACGATTATCCTGGGGATATGCGTTCGTTTTTTCAGTATACACGCGCCCTACTCGCCTACCGACAGTCATCCCCGGATGCCGATGATATCGCTAAAGCTGCGATTGATTCTAATAGACACATCCCCGGCTTGTTATCGAAGTGCAGATTACAGATCAAGTCTAACAGTGGATATATCACGTTAGGTGGAATGGATGAAGCCATTTATTATGTGAATCATAATATAAAGCCTTGGATTCGCACCTCTGGCGCAATTGATTGGATTGTAAATAATTCATTAAGTAAAATATAAGGATTTAGTTTTAATGTTTAATCTAATTATGGGCGGAGAACCTGACTATTTTGAACATTGGCCCATGTATGAACGGGTTAGTGGGAGTTGTGATTTTCCTATATCACGTATGTTAGAAGGCACCTCTGATGACATCCGGTTGAAGTTAACGCCTTTGAATGATAAAGCATTATCTTATATTGAGAAATTACCTACGCTTTTTATGTCAGAACTTTATTCCCGAGACAATGTTGAATACATTACTTTGCGACTTGGTGTAATTTCAAATCTACGAACAGTTAACAAAAATGTTGAGTTTGATTTCAGAATCACTCACTCACAAGATGATGTCGTAGTGATAAACAAAGAGTTATATCAAACAGCTTTAGAATTAGGTGCATATGGGCTGAAACGGACTCACTGGGGAATAAAAGCACGTGATTTAAATCAAACATTAGCACTTCTAAATATAACGACAAGAAGTACACCACTTCCTCCTACTGAAGCACTTCCTGATGAAGTTGATAACTACCCAATAATAGATAATGTTCAAAGTTTCATGGCGCGTGTTTTAGAACAAGATCATGAAGAAGATGCAGAAATATTTTATCGTGGACATTCTGATGTATCTTACGAGTTGGCTCCATCAGTTTTCAGGAAAAACAAAAAAGGTAACTTCAAGCATTTGCACAGTGAATCAAATTTAGTCCGTGAAGCCCTAACAGCAAGGCCAACTGAGTTTGTTGATGATAAAACAATGCTAGACAAGTTAGTAAGGATGCAACACTACGGACTACCAACTCGTTTGTTGGATATAACATCAAATCCACTAATCGCTCTGTATTTCGCTTGTTGCGACATTAGTAATAATGAAAATACAAATGAGGTTGATGGACATGTTATTATTTTCAAAACAAAAAGGGATCGTATAAAATTCTTTGACTCTGATACAGTAAGTTGCATATCAAATATATCAATGCTAAGTCAAACACTGAAAGATCAGCTGGATTGTAAAATGGACAAGGAGGCTTTCAATAAAACTGAAGCTTGTCAAAAACTCATACATTACATTAAAGATGAAAAACCTTATTTTAAAGATGTAATTATACCATCAGATTTGGAAAGGTTAATTTTCGTTAAAGGAAGAAATAATAATGAAAGGATGTCATCACAGTCAGGTGCATTCTTATTATTTGGGAATAATGCTGTTTATCCCGATTTAGTTTCAAACCCTGATGATGCTATGCAAGAGTTTAAAGTAGAAAAAATAGTGATCAGAAACAAAGCTAGAATACTTAAGGAACTCGCAAGGTTAAACATTACAGATGCGACAGTTTATCAAGGCATGGAAAGGACAATGAAACTAATTGCGGCCAAATTTTCCGCAGGAGATTGATCTTCATGTGGTTTTTTGACACACTAGCCTGTCGCTACTGGCATTGGTCCCTTGTATGCTAAGCATATGAACTCTGGTGTGTGTTGGACAGGAGCAATTAACCAGTCGTATAGTAAAATTTGAATGTAAAAATATAAAACAAGGAGTTGAGAATGAACCCCATTACTTTGAGTGAAATGAGTGATGAAGATGAAGAGGTAAAAATCATTTCTTCATATGAACCTCAAGATGATGAGATTGCGATCGTTTTTGATAGTTCAAAAATTACTGGAGGTAATGCACTGGATTTTTTCCAGTTCACCAAGCAATCACATTCTAATGTTAAAGTGTACGGAGATTCTAATGGTGTTTCGTACCTGCAATTAAACAGTATAACGTTAGCGTTAGGCACTTTCTTTGCCACATCAGTAATGATACCTTTTTTAGTAAATCTTGTTTCAAATTATATTCAGAAAAAAATTGATAACTTTGGAACTAGAGATATAGACGTTAAAGTCTCTATAATTAAAAAAAATAAATCAGGAAAACATGTGAAATACACTGTTTCTGGAAAAGTAGACGATGTTTTAAAAGTAATTAACAAAATCAAATAAAAATCTATATAGATATTATGAATATTCACGAAAAGTTAAAGCGTTGGATGTGTATTACTCAAGAAGATAGTGCTATTCTTGATTATCTTAATGCTGAGTTAAAAAAAGCTCAATCCTTGAGCTTGAATAATGAATCAAACAGATTGTTTTTATACAAAACAATTTTACTAGCCCATTTAAAATATATTCAAGTCATTAATTTACTTACAAGAGGTGATTTTTATGAAGCATGGGTAGAACTTGAAAGGATAGAAATAGATTTAATACATATTAAAGAAAATAATGAGTTTCTGCCTGAGGTTAATTTCTATGGTGTTAACTTCTTAGCGAGAATGGTATGTAATTGGCAGGCGTTATTCCCATATAAAATCTTCGGTAGTTCTCGTGAAATAATAAAAGAAGTGAAATGTTCAGTATGTAATACAACCCGTAGTTTTATTAATGATTGTGGTCATGTTAAAAATAAACTTTATAATGGAGTTCTTTGCTTTGATGAAGTGATCGATTTTGAATTAATTACTTATGACATAGTTAGTAATCCCGTTAACAAATGTAGTGTTTTTTTCTCCAATGATGGTGATCATTATAACTATTCAACTTTAATTAGTGTTGTCAAATACATACAATCCCCACATCAAATTTTCAATATTACGACCTGGAGATTTAAGGCGAAAGAACATGATGGAGTATTATCGCCAGAAAATATTTGTCCATGTGGAGATTCTTTAAAAAAATATGCAGATTGTTGTTTGCCACGTAATGGTATTTATAAAAAACATATAGATATTTGGTTTCCCTTCCCGTTGAATGTAGAACCTATTTAGAACCAGATATTCAATAACTAAAGATCCCGTTGACACAGATATTTCCATATTAAGATGTTTTCGTTATATTTTTATTCCAGTCTTTCATATTTAACTTTTGCTTTATTAATTGGTTGAGTGGGATAACGCAGCAGTCACATTAATATGATTACATAGGCTGAAAGTGCCCTTTCTATCTTGCACAAAGAGGTGACATTTTAAACTTGCTTTGACAAACGTAGATAAAGGCTGAATCTGATGTTTTATGGTCATCCTTGTGCTGGCTGTGTTGCCCGTACTCTCTGTTGCGCATAACGATTGAAATGTCTTGCGGCCTTCACTGAGATTACCGGGCGTCCTGATAATTTTCTTAGGACCTGATTCGAATGAAACGATTGATACCAATCCTTACCTTTGCCGCCAGTATGACCATTCCGGTTACTGCAATGGCAGACAATATTGTTTGTCATGATGGCTGGAGCATTGAGCGACACGTTACCGGTAGTGCCAGTAGTGGATTCATGAGCTACATGAAAGACGCTGGCGTCATAAAGTTACTGCATCACGGCAAGCTCATCTCACAAAAACGTATTCAGGATATTCAGCAATCGGTGTATCAGACCAGTGGCGCTCCACTTGTTAACTACGAGTTTGATGTTGATGAAAACAGTTTCTATATCCTTGCTCTGGATATGAGCACTCAGGGTGCATCAGGTGGTGAACCGGATATCAAGCTTTGGGGTACTGATGCAATGGGAATTGATTGTATTTTACAGGGAGGTGCTGAATGAAAAATTCAACCACCCTTCCCTTATTGATATCAATCGCCGGTTTGTTATTTGCAAATCAGTCACTGGCGATTACGCAATCACAGATGCAGATGAGAGTGACTGCTACATGTGATTCTTACGCAAATTTTTCCAGAATTGCCAACCCGGATGTTATTTATGGCGCATGTATAACCGGAGCCAGGGACGCAATACAGCATCGCAATTCCGTCTGTGAGAAGAAAATAAAGAAATTTAATAAACAGACGGAAAACTTACGAGGAATGGAACGAGCCGAGCATATTGAAGTTACTCAGGCATATCGCGCCGGATGCAACACTGGAAAACAAAACTAAAAAGGAATACAAAAAAATGAACAGTTCATTTTTGACAAAACATCTTTCAAAATTAACGCTCGCTATCAATCTTACAATAACCATACTGATTTGGCTCTATTTTATTGGAACTGACAACCCGTCATGGTATTCGATACTTCAGGGGTATGCTTTCATCAGCTTTGATACGGCAAAAATCATTATCACCGTTGTCTGTGCTGCATGGATAATCAAAAGCATTACATCCTATGAGCTAAAAACAGTTCTGTTTACTCAGGCGGACATTCAGAAGGAAATACTCAAAGAGCTTCAGTTATTAAGAAATGGAAAGCAAATGAATAATGCCGATGCCATGAAAGATGATTTCAGGATAGACTTTGATAAAGTAGATTGCTGATATTTCTCTGATGCTGACATGTAAGGGTCTTCATTTTGGTGGAGATTCTTATTTTTTTATTCTGATTCTTTGTTAACTCAAGCCGTATGGCTCTCCTGCGGAGGGCTTAATATTGGGATAATATTGAGAGGTTCAGAGTAAGTACAGAAAACCGATTAAGAATAAATATATCATAATAAGGGTTTAACCCCGGTTGGCGATTTGGCGATGGTAGCATGGATATTTGAATCTGTAAATTGATTATATTTATTTTTATTTTACCACCCTATCGGGTGATTCCGGCACAGCACATCAGCATAACCAGAAGCATATAACGCGCTACAGGCCATCAGGGGAATGCAGTCGGTGCAAAGCCATACTTCAGCCCTGAAACAGCCCACAATCACGCCAGTGCAACCTCCGGTCACAATCTGCACTAATTTCATTTAACTGTATAAATGAACAGTGGTGCATATGCCGGAATCCTGCCATCAGACAGACTCTGCACACCCTGCCCTGACCCGTATTTACAGTGCCTGTAGCGCATTCTGAGCGCACCAGTGCATGATAAGGCAGGGTGCTGAGCCTGCTTTGTGACAACCTCAGATTACTGCTGACAGAACGACACGATACCTGTCACATTGCATTGTCTGTATTATTTTAAATTTTATTTTTTTGAATGGATTCTTAAATTTAATTCCTGACCTCCACCCGGAGTGCTGGCCTGACAGAAGTTAAAGGGGAAAAACAGGACCCGACCCGATTCTTTTTCTCCCTCCAATTCTTTACTCAGGAAATATTAAATGACGCTTTTTCGAAACAAGAGATACCACCAGAACTACAACCATAACACGTTATTTCCCGGTGCTGTATTTACCACGAAGCATAATGGTGAATGCTCTGTTCTTGGTCGCTCCGAAGATAAATCAAGACGCGGATATTATGTTGTGCAATTTAAAGACAGCGGCATAATCAAAGAGGCCTACGGTACGCATATTAAATCAGGTGCAGTCTCAGGTGACGCGTTCCCGTCCTCAGAAGATGAACGAATAACACTGTTGATGAAGCCCCGTTATTATGATGTGGGATATATTGGAAATGGAAAGCATTCCACAATTGAAAACACCCGAAGCCATCAGAGAACAAGAGCGTTCATTCTCTGGCATAATATGTTGGCAAGGTGCTACATGACAGTTAAAGGGAAACAATATTTTAAAGGATATAAGGGAGTGACGGTTTGCGAAAGATGGCATAACTTCCAGCATTTCTGCGATGACCTTCCAAAACTTAATGGCTATGCCCGCTGGAAAAATAACCCCGGAGAATATGAGTTGGATAAAGATTTTTCACATCGTCGTTTCTATTCCCCGGACACAGTTTCTTTCATCAGTACAATGGAGAATGCAAAGGAAGCAGCATTACGACGCTCAGCAATGAAGATACTGAGCCAGCATTATCACGAAGTGAATAAAATACGAAATGAAATAGTTATGGATACGGAGGATGAACTTAAGAAAAACAATATTGTTTATGAAATTGCATATAACGGGAATACTAAAATCATTATCTCAGAAACACCCTATGGTACGGTGGCATTCTATCCCCTGACCAGAAAGATTCAGCGAAACAGTTACATGACGGAGGGTGATACACAGATTTATGTATCCTACCTGAACTGGCTCAGGCTTCAGTGGGAAATCAGGAATCCCTTCATTAACTGCATTGCTGTAAAATGATGATAATGCTATAAATAGCTGCACTATATACTTAACAAATAAACATCAGGGCAATCTGTAAAATCTGAGTTTCAGTGATGTTGCTGCATCAGAGACGATATTAACTGTCTGAAAGTTCATCGCTGAAGGCTAAATGTCTGCACTTCATGCAGCCATTTAACATGTTCAATACATTAAGCGCACCAAGGTAAGGTGTTGATTGTTAAGGGTTTATCAGGGGGTTCTCTTGACTTGTTGGTATCCTCGGACTCAGGCTGTTACGTATCCTGTGACTAACTGAGCCCCGTCCGTGGTGACCAGTTAACAGATTCTCCAAGGAACCTTGTTAACGCTGCTTTAGCATACTGAGGCTTTGAGTAGTATCTGGGAAACCAGCCATCATAAGTTTGTGTGCCATTGCGCCGGTATTCTGGCCTGACTGACAGCTTACATCCATTACCATCAGTAGAAATACAAAAAGTGTACCCATCAACAGAATCAGAAGTAAGCAGAATGGATGTCATTGGGGATACCTCATTATTGAACTAACCAGAAACTACAATGGTGATCCGACATGGTTTCCTCGATTTTACCGACTGAGCTGTCATATAGCGATACCTTTTATTCTTAGGTTCTCTTGCAGTATTGGCTATCGATTGTCACAATTTAGTCTGGTGGCACTGGTTCATTTTTCGGGTGGTTTGTTACTTTTTCCGTTGGTGTTCCAGGGCTACCGACCTCTGCATGTACGTATACATCCCTCTTTCTCGTTTACCCCGCCAGATTTCAATCCGATAGAATCGTTCCTGTTTTACTCACTCGTAATTCACTTTTCATAGTCATTTTGTGGACATTAAACGTGCGCTACAGGTGCGCATTCCTTGCTTCAGGATGGCTTACTATCTAAAATGGCAGAGATTTTTGATACTTTTGAACATTTTAATGAGGTATATACCATGATGAACATCGCTTGTGATGACGGCTCAACGAACGTAAAACTTGCCTGGATTGAGAATGGTGAAATCAAAACTCATGTTTCGCAGAACGCCTTCCGCGAAGGCTGGGCTACTCCACTCGCATTTGGTGGTAAAACTATCTACAACTATCTCATTGATGGGCGGAAATTTACTCACGACATTGGTTCAACATCTGCAATTACAACAACGCATACCTCTTTCCAGTTCGACGCTGTAAGTCGCGTAGCAATTCATCATGCCCTTTTGACTTCCGGTCTTGAGCCACAGGATGTTGAACTTACAGTGACACTGCCGGTGGCCATGTTCTTCACGAGCGATGCGCAGTTGAACGAAGCTAATATTGAAAAGAAAAAGGCCAACGTTATGGGCCCAATAACCCTGAATAATGGCGAAACTTTTCATGTTGTAAAAGTTAACGTAATGCCTGAATCAGTACCTGCGGCTGAATATCTGATTGATCCTAAAACAACCACGCAGCTTACACGAACCCTGGTTGTCGATCTGGGGGGAACAACCCTAGACCTGGCCATCATTCAGGGGGCAATGGAGGGCATATCTGATATCTTTGGCAACAGCGATGTTGGCGTTTCACGAGTGACAAAAGCTGTTATGGCTGCGCTCCAGGATGCCCAGTCTCCAAGTAGTTATGCCATTGCGGATATCATCATTAAAAACCGTCATGATAGAGCGTTGATTGCTTCTGCGGTCAATGATCACTCTAAAATTGATGCCATCATTGACGTTATCGATTCTGAGTCGAAAAATCTGGCCGAAGCTGTTGCAGCTGATATACGTCGTCAGAACAGCGTCCACAAAATCATACTGGCCGGGGGCGGTGCTGAGCTCATCCATTCTCATATTGTCGAACTATTCCCTAAGCTGGATGTCATCAAAGCGCCTGACGCGCAGCTCGCGCTCGTCAAAGCAATGGCAAGCGTCTAAACGAGGTTATGTGATGGAAGAAGATAAACGTTTACTCGTCTGGCTCCGCCCCGGCAATAATCCAGAAGACGGTAAAGCTCTTGATATTATGGAGCGCTTACCCCGCCGATCCCGGGGGGAATTTTACCGTAAGGCACTGGTAATTGCGTCTGCCTTGCATGAGCTCGACCCTCGGTTAATAAATTTGCTGGCCGCACAAACCACGACATCGTTTAATGCCGAAACGCTGAGCAACATTCTGTCGCAAACGCTGGGCATTGCCGTTGAACGGAATTCTTCACCAGTGGAAACCCAGGCCACAGGTATCCGAGCAACAACCATCATTGATTCGGATAAGCCTGCTGAGCAGAAAGAACCAATTCCTAAACCCTCCCTGATGATGCAAACCCTCAAACGTTGAATCCGAACCGGCTACTAGTAGCCGGTTTACTCACCTTGCTCGGTTAACAAGCTGAGATAGATCCGCAACCCCTTATCCAGTGACTCTCTAATGGCATCTGCTGCTGCCCCTGCATCCCTGTTTGAAAGAGCGAGTTCAAGCGACGAGAAAAATATTGGCCATTTATCCTCCGAGTCAGATTCGAACGTGTAACTCAGAGTTGGCCACAGGTTAATCCACAGTTGGGTTACAATTTTGAAAAACTCAGGCAGACCGGCGTATATGTAAAGCTTCAGCCGCAGAGTGAGGTTTAGCTGGTGCGCCAGATAAACATCCCTACGTTCATATGCGGAACGCAGCTTTTGGCACAAAGACAGGCATTCTTCAAAGCCATTGGCATCCATTTTCAGTACGGCCTTTTCTGCCAGTTCTGGCTCAATCAATCGCCTCATTCTCATGTACTCGTTGAACTGCTCACTGGTGATGATGGGAACAAAAAAGGCATGTGATGGAGTCAAAGCAAGAGCACTACTGGCAGACAGACGTATCAGGCTTTCACGGACGGGCGTGACGCTCATTTTCATAGCATCGGCGATGTTTTTTGTTACCAACTTATCACCGGGCTTGAGGTAGCCGAGGATAAGGGCGCATTTAAGGCGATCTTCAACTCGTCTCGTTAAGCTAGGTCTGCCTGACGGAGAGTAACTAATTAGTTCCGGTAAATTCCCGGGGTTTTTGAGGAAGCTTTTGTAATCATCAATCATATATCACTCATACTGAACTTTTTGACCACATAGAAAACAGAATATTTTTAATCACACTACATAGTAAGTAGATCCCTCTACCTACATATTTCAAATAGTTCCAGTATGCACATCCATAAACTGGCATCCGCCAGAACAGAGAAGGTAAACGGTTATCATTCGTTTTACTCTACCAGCATGTCTTACATTTTCAATAACGGATCTATTACTACCCATATTTTATGCTTAACAGAATCCATTATAGATGCATGGTTAATTCTTTCTAATGTGTTTGTTTGCTATTTGTGCAAGGTCGAAATATATTCAGCTTGTGCGTCAATGACATTAATCTTTGTGGATGTATAGGTCAGGTTGTCCGGTGTGTGTATACGAAATGTCTGAAATCAACCTTCCCTCAAAATCGTGCCAATCCCATTCCTTTTGAATTTTTTCTCCCATTAAAACACGATCCATCCTTTGAAGTTGCCAATCCATATAAATCAGTAAAAGAGCCATTTCTTCTTTTTCATTATTAGTCATGCCCTGCCCTAATTTATAAGCTTCTTTTGTGAGCTGATAGATCTGAACAGAGTTTTCAACAATGTATTTAAATATTTTTTCTACGCAGCCGGAAATGGCAATTGAATTTTGGCAATTAATGTCATTAACGAGTTCGCGTGTATCTATTTCCCAGTTCCTATATAAATCAATCTCTGCGGTATAATGTTGATTTGTGTTTAAAGGAATACCACCAAAGATTCGACAATAGAGTTCTACTGCATCGGCCTGTTCCAGGCAATTAGCCATGTAGGGAAAATCAGGCAACGTGGAATGAATCAATTGGAGGGTGATGCTGCCAACTTACTGATTTAGTGTATGATGGTGTTTTTGAGGTGCTCCAGTGGCTTCTGTTTCTATCAGCTGTCCCTCCTGTTCAGCTACTGACGGGGTGGTGCGTAACGGCAAAAGCACTGCCGGACATCAGCGCTATCTCTGCTCTCACTGCCGTAAAACATGGCAACTACAGTTCACTTACACCGCCTCTCAGCCCGGTACGCACCAGAAAATCATTGATATGGCCATGAATGGCGTCGGATGTCGCGCCAGTGCACGCATTATGGGCGTTGGCCTCAACACGGTTTTACGTCACTTAAAAAACTCAGGCCGCAGTCGGTAACCTCGCGCATACAACCGGGCAGTGATGTGATTGTCTGCGCTGAAATGGACGAACAGTGGGGCTACGTCGGTGCTAAATCACGTCAGCGCTGGCTGTTTTACGCGTATGACAGGATACGGAGGACGGTTGTGGCGCACGTCTTCGGTGAACGCACTCTGGCCACGCTGGGGCGTCTTATGAGCCTGCTGTCACCCTTTGACGTGGTGATATGGATGACGGATGGCTGGCCGCTGTATGAATCCCGCCTGAAGGGAAAGCTGCACGTAATCAGCAAGCGATATACGCAGCGAATTGAGCGGCATAACCTGAATCTGAGGCAGCACCTGGCACGGCTGGGACGGAAGTCGCTGTCGTTCTCAAAATCGGTGGAGCTGCATGACAAAGTCATCGGGCATTATCTGAACATAAAACACTATCAATAAGTTGGAGTCATTACCCCCTTTCAGTAGCGCACCAAGACCGATATTCGGTTCCAGCAAACGCATACCTGAAGCCACCATACATTCATCAATTGCTCGTTTCTGGAGTTCTCCGACCGTTGCATAGAACTGGTGCGTATAGCGGTCAGGTATAGAACCATGTAATGCCAGAAGTTTGAATGCTTCAACGGGGCTAAAGTCAAAGTCATATACTTCTCTATATCTTCTGACAGCACCCAATGACTCCCATATGTTCACCAGTTCTTTTTTCTCACTAACAGACTGGTTGTCCCGCAGGATAAAAGTGTGCGGCCCCGGTGACAGGTGTTTGCCCGCGTTCAAATGGTCAGTGGCATATGATATTAAGGAGTTAACAGCAGAGAATGATATCAACTGCGACCGATATTCATTGGTTTTTACAGTTCTTGCGGAGTTATGGCCGGTGGTGTATCGGCGATCGAGAGGAATGCAGCCTGGCATTAAATGGGATAGTACCAGATTGAGATTGTCACAAGTTTCCTCCTCAATCAGGATATGCACATTGCCGTTAATAAACCCCTTCACTTTAAGACTATCGTTATCAATACTTACCCATTCGCCAGGGTTACTCATCATGTACTCTTTGACCGCAGCCGAATTCACATCCTCAGCACCGCTTCGTCCATACATCAGTCCAATAACCTTACGAAGGTCATTAAAATAGTTGAGATAGTCATAGGATCTGCGGTTATCTCTACTTGGTAAGCAGCTGGCTATGATGAGTTTGTTGCTGAAGCCCTGGGCACGGTTAGTCTTATGCAGAGCGGAGAGCTTTTCAAACACACCATGAACCATCTGGGCGAAGTAGTCTTTTTTCTCTTCATTCAATGCGAATGCGGTAGAAAAGATACTTTCTTCGTTGAAGGGTACAGGCTTAGAACCTATCCCAAAAGGAATTGTCAGATAATAAAATATGATAATTTCTGAGGGCGAAGCGTGGCGGGCAACAAGTGGCAGATCAGTGATGGACTCTGGGAGAAAATGGCTCCACTCATCCCGGAGCATAAAACTCAACACCCGCTGGGTACGCACCGCAAGCGGGTTGATAATCGCGCTGCAATGAACGCCATTTTCTTCGTACTCAGGACGGGCTGCCAATGGAATGCGCTGAATGCCACCGGTATATGCTCGTCAAGCTCTGCTCATCGCCGATTTCAGGAGTGGCGAGATGCTGGAGTATTTGAACGCTTCTGGCAAAATGGGTTGCTTGCTTGCGAACAGTTGGACTCTATTGACTGGTCGTGGCTGTCGATGGATGGTTGTATAACCAAATCACCGCTGGCAGGCTCAAAAAAACAGGCAGGAACCCTACAGACCGGGGGAAACAGGGCGTAAAGCGCAGTCTGATGACTGACGGGAACGGGCTACCGCTTGCACTGGTTGTTGCCGGAGCAAATACGCACGACATAAAGTTGGTTACGGATACGCTCGATGCCCTCCAGACGGGCAGACCGGGCAAGAGGCTCCGGTTGTGCATGGACAAAGGGTATGAAGCGGAATGGCTGGAATCGTATCTGAAAAGTCGTCGCTATGAACCTCATATCCAGTCACGAAAGGATGAGTCAGAGGCCATCAAATACACGGATTTTAAGGCTCACCGCTGGGTTGTAGAGAGAACACACAGTTGGATGAATCGCTACCGCCGTGTCCTGACTCGTTGGGAGAAGAAGGTCGAGAATTATGAGGCGATGCTGCATTTTGCCTGTGGTGTCATTGTCTGGAACAAAACCCTATTGGGATAGGCTCTTAAGCTTCTCAAAATTTGATTCTGATGATTTTCGCCATGCCCTTAATCCTTCGTTCCAGTCATCGTATCTTTCGGTGGGCATAAATGGTTTTACGCCGGTCAGATCGAGCAGCTTTTGCCAGTACTTTTCATCGAGAGCACAGCGGGCCCGTTCTATACAGAACAAATTTTCTACAGCCAGCGTATATTTGATGGAATTGTCACAAGAATCACAGAACATGCGCCATGCTTCATCATGCCGGTTCCGCATCACTGCATCATACATGGCCTGCATGTGCTTCAGTGTTGTGTTGTATTCCACCAGCAGATCGCGCATGGCATTTAGTTTTTGAAAGCCGTCATGTTCAATGAGGCCACTTTGACTGTCTACGGGATTAGCATAAAGGCTGAGGACGTCTGATTCATTTTCATCGTTATTCGCTAATACAGCTGTCGGTAGGTTCATCAGATTTCTCCAAATAGAGAAATTATGAGACAGGTATGGCAGGTGACGAAGCAAATCGACGAACTACATAAGCCGGGATATTTGGGGATACCGTGAAGTACATAGCACGGCGGAAGTCCAAAAAAAGAGACCCCAGTAAGGGGTCTTAAATGAGGTATATATAACTATCAGATCACAGAGCCCGAAGCAGACTACTCAACGTCCTGAATTTCAGGAAGCTTCAACCCTTTCGGATAGAAGATTGTATGAACAGTCAGGTCAGCCAGGAACGTAGATTTGATAATTAATTTTATTATAGGGTTAATACTATCCCAAGAATCGGGCGAATTCCAGATAGTGGCATCACAGCTTTCAGGATACTGGTTAACTCCAGGAGCATGGCCAGCCGTGCAGCGCATTGGGTCGGTTGATTCATGCTCGCATTTAGGGCAAATATAGCGCCGCAGCTGGTGTTCACCTAGGTCTTGGTCAAAATCGTGAGGAGTTTCCCAGCAATGAACATCTTCAAGCTCAGGTAGCCTGGACGGAGTGTAAAAAGCCCACGGCACTTCCGTACCTCGCAGTACCTCAAGTGCGTGTATCACCCGCTCAGGCTCGATTTTAAGCACGTCACTGTATGCTTCTATTCGATCACGTAACAGGCTGGCCATTACAGAGATTGTATGGATATCGATACCGGCTGCTTGAGCGTCCCTTTCCAGCTGCTCAATAACGACATCAATACTTGCTGGTGGTGCAGACATAAATAACTGCGTTGCGGCTTCTTGTCGTGACATATACGAAGGTTCCTTCGGTTACCGGTGACAGTAACCGATATTTTCCCCTCGCTACAGCTGGTCACGAATTTTTTCAGCTTGTACATCGGATACCAGAACACAATCACCTGTTGCAGAATTACAAACGTAATATTTTCCGTCCTGATGCTGCTGTAATTTCAGTTTTGTACCCGTAAGTGACACTGTAACGCCACTTGCTTCAAACTGCCCTTTGTTGGTGATGAAAAAGTTGTTTTTTGCGAGGGTTCCGGCTTTCAAATCAACGCCTCTGATCACTTCACCCAGGTCCCATTCGTTCATTACTGAGCGTTGTTTATGGATCAAGGAGCCAAGACAGACAAACACCACGACACTGATTGCAGCAAGACCCATAAGGTTTTTAAACGAATGGTGGGCTTTCAGGTCAAGCGTCTTCGCTTCTACCAGCTGCTCGGACGTTAACTGGACAGCTCGATTGTTACGCGAAGGACGTTTACGTTGGTTAGCAGTCATGGTTCACCTCTGTTTGAAGGAGAGATAATTTTAAACCTGCCAGTATATAAGCGATCTGAATTGGGTGAAGCGAATCATCAATGCTCATGGCCAGTCTACCCTTCTGATTGGTATCTACGGCTTTGCTGCCTCGGTACTGGTATCCATATCTCTTCCTGGCAAGTTCCAGGCCAGCCAGCATGTACTGGACTTGCTGTAACGATAATGAATCAATTTGCAGAGACTTGAGCCTGTTTTTTTGCTGGCACAGACCAAATAACTCCCTCGACTCGAAATCGTCGGGGTAAGAGTGTAGTAACCCATCAACTGAGCAGGCATTCAACTTATCGAATTCACGTTCAATACCCTCGACCGAGAAATGTCGGTCTCGAACGGACTCGACTCTACATTTGCTGAGCTGGCCATCTGGTGTGGCTACAAATATAGTTGCGCCTTCGGTCAGGTCTCCAGTCCAGTTTGTATGATTAGTCATATACGCTCCGTAATGGGCCTACTAAACAATATTATCACGGCTGAATATTTGACGAAGCAGTGCGCGATACGCGCCATGATAATGTTAAATTAGTCGTTTATTTGATAGCACCATTTTTCTCTGAATACTGTTCAAACCAGAAAACAATGGGTTTCTCTACAATGCTTATCTGGCCGAATCTTTCTGCCGTTCTGAAATTCATACTACTCTTCCGTGCCCTTTCAACCTGTAAACTTATTTGTTTGCGGAACATTTCCAGTGAATATGTTGTTTTGAGCAGATTGCAGGGCGCACAGGCTGGGAAAAGATTTTCTAAGCAGTTGGCACTTTCATTAAACACTTCACCGGTAGCCTTAAGCTTAAATTTCCCTCTGGCCGCAGCTTGCATATCCTGGACGGATTTCCTTAGCACAGGTTCTACGTGATCAGCGTGCCAACCTTTTTCTTTCAGTACCTCGCCACAATATGCACATCGACCACCAAATTTAGCCCTCAGTACTATTCTTTGTTTTTTTGACAGAGACATAATAAATTCCTTGTGGAACTAAGAGAATCGGCCATCGTCTATTGATTCAGCGATGTTGACTGCCAGGGCGTTATCGTCCAAGCCTGACAACGTTTCATAGCGAAAGACAGGAATGTGAGTTCTTTTAAAAAGGGCAATAATGAACTCTCCTTCAGGCTGAGCGCTGATAGCATCTTCATTGATCATTGCTAGCACTAGTTCCCCGGTATGCGCATCGGAGAGAACAAAATCGAACACGAATTCATCTGCGTACTGTTGCGCCTGAAGTACGTCAACCGGGGCAACCGGTTCATCTTCGAGCTCCAGCTCTACTAAGTCCCGGGCAAGCACCTGGGGTGCGATAATGTACTGACCATTGAACACCGCACTCAAGCGCACATAAAGATCCATCAGGACTTTTGGCAATATCGAATTTTTTTTGATGAAGTACTCGCTCAACCCATCAAGTGCGGCGTTCTCGTCGGCATCGGCATTAATATCTGCCTGCTGATCATGCTCGTCCAAAGGTTGCTGAGTTTGTTGTTGTTCTCGTTTTGTTCGACTCGCGTAGATAAGTATGAAAGCTGCAAAGCACACAAATGTCAGAAATATTGCGAGAGCGATTATATATTTTAGAGTCATGGGTTCATTCCTATAGTCTGGAGATACTCAGGCTCCTTGAACTTCATATTTTCGGGTATATGCCGCATCACCTTTTTGATGTATGGTTGTTCAATTCTCTTAAGCGTATCTAATTGAGATTGATAATCCTTAGTTCTCAAATCATGCTCAGCACCCAGTTGTCCTAATAACGTCTGAAGTTTCTTTAAGGCTTTGCTGCACTGCACTTCGGCATTATCCAGCTTTTCAATATTTAACCAGGAGAGAATATCGATAACAGGATTTATAGTCAGATCGACAAACAGATCAAGCGTGTCATCTGGTAAATTTGAATCAATAGGTGATTGCCGGGCAGGCATTTCATCTGCTAATCGCTTAAGCGCACCCATAGCTCTCTTTAACGAACTACTCGCAGAGGATGTGTCTATTGCTGAAAGTATGGATATTGCTTTACTGGTAGTAACCATATCCAGAAATTCAGTTGTGGAAGCACTATTACATTCATCCTTTGCTGTTTTTAATAGTTCACGGGCATTTTCTGCAAGTTTGAGTCGTCTGCCTGACTCGTTATATTTTATCTGAGCTTCTTTCCAGCAGTTGACTAGATGCTGATAAATCTCACAATCTGGTGATTTCGAAATTTCTTCCAACGAGGACATAACTACGTATTGAAGAAAGATGCTCCTGCATTTTGGCAGCAGCAGGTTAAGATGCAATTCACATTCGTTCAGCTTTTTTCGCGCCGGTGTCTCTCTGAAGAGACCAATAAATAGCGCCCACAATGAAAACTGACGATCTCTTGTCTCTTTAACCAACTCTTTAACTGCCAGGGCTCGGGCAATGTTAGCATTTTCAACCTGGCGTGATAACTCTTGGAGTTCTGTAGCTGTAATCATCTCTCAGCCCTTTAATGGAAGGTTTTTTCTGGTTGTTTGGCTTCTGCCGCGACACCTTGTTGTTCGTCTGACGGCGTTGTGATGAGTCCTGGGCTTTCACCCCCGAGGGCTTTTATCATTGTGTCCAGAACCTCCATAACAACAGAGGTAAACAAAACGAAATCGGCATCAAATCTTTGGGCGTGATCTTCTGGCGAAATGTCATCGTTCTGTTCAATAAGTTCTTCCGTAAAGGTCAGTCGTGAAAAGATGAAATTGTCATTCAGGATGAAAAACATCTGGTTCATCCAGCCCAGTGCAACCTTTGTCACAAGCTTTCCGGCCTCGATGTGATGAGCGATCTCATCACATATCAAATCCTGGCGTTTTGTTGTAACGACCCCCCCGTTTTCGAGCACATCTTTGAGCGTGGCTTCGTCGCATAAAGCTAGGCCAGGCGGCAGACTTCCTGTTTTGACCCACTCTGTTAACGTCAGTTCTACCGGCGTTTCCAGCGTGAATGGGATAATTGGAAGTGAGCCAATAGTTTTACGTAGCAAAGCTGTTACATCATCTGCTTTTTTATGGCTGGTGGTCTCAACAAGCAGTAGACGTGATTTAGTATCCACCCAAATGTTTGTAGTGCTGTATTTGCTGAAAGCCTTTGGTATGAGCTCAGCGAGCACGGCATCGTTGACGGCCTGGATCTCCATTTTCTTTAGCCTGCGGTTTTGCTCTTTCTCCAGTCTCTGAACCCGGGTTCGCACAATTTCTTTGATGGTCGCGGGAGGAAGTATTTTCGATTCGTGCTTAACAGTCAGAAGAATGAGATTATTCGACTCATGCTTTAACAGCTCGACATCTTCACCCAATGGCGGGATCCATCCTGACCGTGCCATATCATTAGGCCCGCAGGGAGTGTATTTCAACTCACTTAACTGTTCATCCAGCTTGTCTAATTCCAGAGCTTTTTGGATGCGGTAGACTACAAGGCTTTTGGGTTTAAATTGGCTCATCGTGGCCCTCAGCTGTTGCTTGATTAATTTTAATAAGGTCAGAGACACGCTCGCGGATCACGACACACTCCCAGTAAGTTAGAGGCTTAGAGCTCAGCACTTGTTTAAACTGCGCCACGGCAATATCAGGTGCTGTCCGATATTGTTCGGCGATATCCTGACAAAATTTCTCAGTCTCTGGGTTATGCAGCTTTTCAGAACAATGGAAGCGTTTCATGCCGCAGCTCCCTTTTTCGAGTTATCCGCTAATTTGACCGCGAAGATTTCTGAAGCTTTTTTCCCATCCCCGCTGCCTTTAAATATGCTTCTCCGGGCAGTCACACCATGAATAGCGAAGGCTTGATAAAGCTCACGAATATCAGGCGCATCGTGGCATGATGCGATGACATGAACCCCGCGTTCAGGCAGCAACTGGAGCAGTTTGGTAAGCTCAATCTGCATAGCGGGTGTAAAACCGCTGGCATGGTAAGCCGTGAATCTGCCGGGATTAACATATGGTGGGTCGCAATACACCACATCACCCGGGCGGGCCATTGATAGCGTGGTCTGGAAGCTGGCGCAAAGTAAAGTTGCTGAGGACATTTTCTCAGCCATTGCGTATAACTCTGTCTCTGGGAGATAGGGGTTGGCGTAATAACCCCAGGGGACGTTAAAGATGCCTTTCCGGTTGTATCGGCATAGTCCGCGATGGCCAAACCTATTCAGATAGATAAACAGAGCAGCTTGAGTGTCACTTGCACTATCATGATTATTGAACTGGCTTCGCAGCTCATAATAGGCGTCCTCAGAACGCCCGAGACAGTAAAGGCGTTTAAGCTCAGAAAGTACCTTTTCAGGCGACTTAAAAATACTCTGGTATGTATCGATCAGGTCGCTATTAATATCGGCCAAAATGTATTCTGGGTAATTCGTATTCATCATTACAGCGCCTGAACCGCCAAAGGGCTCAATAAGCCGACCACCTTTCGGTAGTACATGCTTAAGACTTGCCATAATGTTGTGTTTGGCTCCTACCCACTTCAGAACGCTTTTCATTTCATTCTGGCTCCAGAATATTAGGACGCAGTGATCGCGACCAATGGGAGCGAGATGGCATATAGCCATCCCGTCAGGAAGCTTGTTTTAACGTTATCACGCCCATGAAATTGGCTATTTCGAAAAGGCCGACAAAACGAGAGCGTTTTGTCAGACACGGACAGGCATGATGATGTCGTAATTGTTTTTGTTTACTGAAATCAATATGCCGGTCGTTGTATCACGCAAAGCAATCTGTGCGGCTTCTCCTTCTTCCGAACACGCCCCCAGGCTTGCCAGTGATTCCAGGAGGTAATCGGCATTCATACCGATATCAACAATTGTTTCGGGCTCGCCTGCCTCTTTCGCAATGTCCATCACCTCTTTGCAACTGATTGCATTTGAGCCGGGCGACTTAAGCTGTAGGGCGTTGTCTTTGAATGACATCACACAAACACTGGTGTTGTTTGGCGAGCCCTCTTTAAGCAATGGGGTTGCGCGTTTTAGTGCGGTGGTGAGTTCAGAAGGATCAACCTTAAACAGTTCAGTATTTTTGGCTACCGTGCTGGCCACGCGCTTCCAGTCCGGGTAACGGCCATCGACAAGATTTGAAATGACTGTATGGCTTCCGAGCGTAAATGTCAGGTTACGGTTGCTGTAGTCAATTTTGAATTGACCCTGGCTACCGCTCAGGATTTTATGGAGCACGGGGAAAACCCCGTTGGGTAAAATCACACCTGCATTCGTGTTACTGATAGAGGTAGGAGCTGTCGGAGATTGAATCTCATCGCCCACGTCATCGCTGAAGTCGATATCATGAGAACTGACGGCCATACGATGTCCATCAGTGGCTACAGCAATAAATTGGCCATTATCGATACCGAGGTAGACCCCATTCATATAAAAGCGGACATCGTTCTGAGCCGCAGCGTGGCTGACACGCTTGATAATCTGACTCAGCATCTGCGTTGGAAAGTAAACGCTGTAATTATGTTCCAGCGTCTCAGCCTGAATTTCGGGTATATGGTCTAAGCAAACCGGGATGTTATAGGAGTTTTTGTCGGTGCGAATGACAAGATGGTTTTTTGCCGCATGGAAGCGGACGTTAATTTCATCTTCGCCGCGCATGTTGCGGATTAAAGAAAAGAGTTGTGTTGCAGGTACTGATACGTCCATATCACCATTGCCCCCCGATACCGTCCCTTTACTGGTAATTTGGGCAGAGTTTAAGTCAATGCCAAGGGCAGAAAGACAATCCCCACGTAACCGCAGCGTGATCATCTCCAGTACTTTCATTGCAGGAGACCGGCGAATAACCATACACGGCATTTCGATAATTTTGAGAAGTGCTTCAGCAGAAATATCAAACCCTGGAAGCTCTTTAAATGATAAGCGTCTTGCCTTTGGTTGAACTGCGTCTATTGTAGATGCGTCTGTCATTTTACTGTCTCCCATAATTATCCGTGTTAAATTAATCGTACCCCCGGTCAATCAAGTGACGAATAGCAAATTATGAAAAAATGAAGTTTATTTGTGGTGACGGCGATAACCTAATTCAAACGCGAACTGCCATTGGTATTCATTTAAAGCACATCCAAGAGATGTGATGGCCTCAACAATTTCCTTTATAATGAGGTTGCCTGAATTCAATCTGTACTCGTAGTACCAACCTATATCAAATGCGATAAGCTGGAGGCGGAAAAGATGGATCTGAGGAACGTAACCAGTAACGCCGCTAAGCGCTTTTATATAAATGAGTTCCCCTTCCATTTCTGATAGAAAAACCATGTCAAGAATATTGGACGCGAAATTCGTCATGGTGAACATAAATTGAGCCTCTTTATTGAGCCTCGCGTAACACATCGGATGCCTTAAAGTAGCCGAGTCGGTGCATCATTTTATTGATCTGACCTACTTTGCCATCAGACCCTTCATACTTACTCAACCGGTGAAGTAAGATACGCATGGACATCAACACACTGTCTGATGCGTTATCACCACGGGTAAGTAGTTTATCAGTACTATCTGAGTATGACCCCGTAAGTGCCGCGCTCACCAAATCACCGGCAATAGCATCCGGGTGGCACAATGCCATCAAACCGATAATCAATGCCTGCCGATTAAGTTCCGTTTCTGTCAGGCCTGTTTTTGAAGTGAGTTCTGCTAGTAAATTATCAGTGCTCATTATCATGCTCCTTTTGCTTATGTTCTCCCGGTTGAATGGCGGAAGAGTCTTTACTACTGCGTGAAAATACATCCGCGACCAGAAATTTAGCTTTCTCTGAAGGACTCATAAATTTCCAGAGTTCATCAGGATATTCATCGTCATGCTTTTCAGATTTTTTCAATCGGGAGATTCCTTTTAATTTTGCAGCCATGCGGCTCCGTCCATACGGACGGATTGGCATTGTAAAATTTTGCTGCGAACTATCAATCAGACCAGTAAAGTGACGACCCATATAAATACCTCTAAGTGCAGTAGTTATTTTTTCCCGATTCAAAGCTCCGCCTTTAACGTCATACTACGGGATAGCATTACTGCAACGAAATATTCAGGGATTGTTTACGGCGTTTTGAAGGTGTTATCCATTACCGTTTTACTTCTCGCTACCCAGTCGTTTGCATCACTGCAATTGATGTTTGACGCTACGACCTGACGGGCGGATGTATAGATTGGACTTGCATAACCACCATTCCCGGCAACTACCAGACGGATACTGTTGAGATATGCGTAAACAGGATCCTGTAGGATTGTAGAATCGATGGATGCCTGCTGTTTACAGCTATCGCTACGCATCTTTACTACATCAGTTGCGACCATGACGCATTCAGGACATTCATTTTTAAGCTGAATGAACTGAGTTGGTGTCTGCCCCGCTGCTGGACTTCCATCTGCTCTAAGAGGAATATTGGCTTCAGCAATATTGATGCAGAAAGTCGATCCCGCAATTAGCGCCAGCAATAATTTCGTTTTCATATAACCTCGCCTTATTTAATTCAGATTTATCGAACTGAGCTTACTGCTTTAAGTGGTGAGTAAGAAAAAAAAAGGGTGACAAAACGGGGGGTGTTTTTTAACCTTAATCATATCCCATATGATTAGGTTGATTATGAACAATGCCAATATGCAGGGAGATGGTACTGAACATCGCCTGGAGCGCTTTTCCCGTATTCAGAAGGATGCGTTGGTACTTCTTCTTTTGTGCAAAGAAAAAGGCACTGCGATAGTGCCATTCACCAGGTTGCTGGGGTTTATTAACTCTGTTCCAGACAGCCAGGATGTAGCTGAGCCCAACCTACGTAAGTCACTCAAAACATTGCAGCAAAATGGCTATGTATGGAAGTACCGGAACAAAAACGATCTTACAGTTTCATTTGAGTTAACTTCATCAGGAGAACTCCAGGCAACTTCATTTCGGGTGCGAAGATTAGAGGCATGGGGCCAGGCAGACGAGTAAAACTCGTCTGCTGGTGGTTACACAGAAAGATACTTTTTACTGATAGTTAAAGCGCTGCGTCGTTTTAATGCAAATGGACGATTATCAGAAAGTCTGGAAGCATTACCGGCGCGAATGAATATGCGTTTCATCCTGCGGTCAAAATGTTCTTCTGACCAGCCGAAGGGATACGTACCCTTAATACCATCTATTGGCCCGGCAAGAATGCGAGCGGTTTCGCTACGAAGAGTACTTCCCCTTAAACCAAATGAGCTAAGTTTATTTCTTATCAGACTTACAGAAAATTTCCTGGGTTTTAAAACACCCTTAATACAGTACAGATGTTTACTCATAGCATTACCCTTTTATTATGGGAACGATTAGCTGCGCTGCATAAAGTCGATGGATTGGCGTTTGTTTTCTTCGATTATCTTCATTGCCTCTTCAAGCCATCCAGCATCTTCACCCCGGCTGGTTAGCTCTTTGTGCTTTAGTTTGAGTGCAAATACTGCGTCATCAGCACCGGCAGTAAACAATTCTTGTCTGACTTGTTGTGTGCTGGTTGTACCATTTATAACACCAACCATATAATTCACGATATCAATAACTTGGGGGAGTAAATCTGGATCCTCATGATTAATCTCCTCGATACTGACAAACGGCAGTAACCGGTCAATCAGCATATGGGCTAGGTTGGTGATATTCAGCAGGAATAGGTTATCGTTCTCGGTGTCGCTTTTGCTTTTTACTTCTGATGCGGTAAACGACTGAACCCGGCGATTGTATTCGCACTGCCACTCCTTACAGGCACTGATCATCCAGTTCTGTATCTCTTCATCAGAAGCGTTGGATGATGGAATGTCCATCGCAGCAGGGAGAACTTGATCCCACGGGTAAACATGAGAATCAATCATCACGCCTTCCGCGTTACGCATTAACTCAGATAAAGCCACTATGATGCGGCGCATCAGATGGTTTTCAGTGAGGAGAGTAAACTCTTGTTTCGATGCACCAACGAGCTCGACGTTGAGTCCTGTCAGCGAGTCGTTAGTGTTTGGCATAGTAACAGGCCTCCTGCCCTAAAAGATGATTATGAACCAGTCCGTGGTCGCAGGGTTTAGTAGTGCCAGTCAGCGTATCCGATTTTACGCTTTCGTCTTGATCACCAGTGTTCACTGAGGGTAGTAAAGTTTTGACGACGTTTTTCATAAAGACCTTATACTGTCATGACAGTCGTATGTAATTTTAGATAAGTTCTATAAGACATCTCAAAAAATAATGGTAATCCGCGAGCAGATTACCATTCAGGCATTCATCAATCATAATATGCTACGGTTATTATTTTATAATACCGCACTGCTTTGCTATCTCGATAACATCGCCATTTTTTATGATGATACCCAGAGTTTGCGCATCCTCAATGTGTCTAGTGGCGCATCCACCGACAGCTTTAACCTGCTCGATGAGACGGTCTGAGGCAGCAGCAGTATACGCCAGTGTACTGTCTGGAGTGTTGAGACTGAACAGATAAAAGCCTGAGACAATTCCCAAAATTACCAGTAGTCCACTTCTGAGTATCGCCGAAAAAAGGGCCGCAACGCAAATTGCACCACCGGCATAAATAGCAGCCTGGCCATATGACATAGACCCATTTTCCAGTATCGTCTGGAGTGCGTTATTGAATTCATTCACGGCAATAATTCCCCATTAGTTATGATACAAATTAAAACAGATATGCTGCTAATCATTAAAAGGCTATCTCAGTTCCATAAGCACCAGTGCTTCCTGGAACTTCATCCTGATTTCCCAAATAATAATTTTCCATTGTTGGGGGCGAGTTGCGTGGTGTTGCTGGCCTCGCGTTCGTGTTTTGTGGCCTGCGGCTATAACTGGTATTCTGCCGGTGATCCTGCCCACGGTTCTGCTGGAGGTGACGACTCACCAGTTTATTACCGCCTACATTGACTTTGCGAAGAACATGCCCCTTCACGGGGTTGACAAGTACGTCCATAAAGAAGCGTTCTTTACCATCCTCCTTGATTAGGCGGGTACGCAATTGGGCCTCCAGGTACACTCCTGTCCCGACATGAAGATGATTGCGGGCCACATCAGCAAATTGACCAAGCAAAATGATCTGATAGTGTTCTTCCGTAATTTTCTCCAGACCAGATTTATCCTCCATTGAGGACTCAGATGTTGTTACATAAATCTTTGCGTAGATGCCGTGGGTAGGGTGTTGTCGGATTTCAGGCTCACGGCCTACAGTACCTTCGATAATTACTTTGCTATAGCCACGATTAGTCATACACCCTCCCCAGCTCTGTATCGGATGACATTATTATCAGCCTGTCCGGTCTGGTGACGAATGGTAATTCGTTAAATAATTGCACTGCACATCCATAAAAATAGTCAGGATATTAAGTTTGTGGTGAGAAGGACGGCACATCAGACAAAAAAAATCCCGGCCAGGCCGGGAAAGGTGATCTTTATGCCAGCGTACTCGCCAGCGTTCTCTTTGTTATGTCCCCATACTAAACATGTATGGCCCAGAGTGAAACAATTTTTGAAACCTGCAATGAAAATACATTGTGTTTCCATTTTGTTTACCTGAAAAGAGACGAAATGTATTATTGCTTGAGATGCCTTTTTGCCATACGTTTTAGGGTTTGGAGTATTGTTTGGTAAGCAGCGAGTTCATTTTTGTACTCAGCAATCTCCGTCTCATTCTTAACATAGTCGTTTTCAAGCTTAGCTATAGTATCAGTGTATTCTTGCATACTCTGTTCAACTTTTTTTGTTGCTGTACGAAACGCAGCGCTTTTAGTCGTTCTGATACCAACGGGGAATGTTTTCCCGATTTCCACGTCATGTTTATAGAAACTGCTGATGCTTGTATTCCAGACGCTTGGCTTTTTGTCGCTAGGCCGAATTTTGATAAATGTGATTCCAGGGATTTTATCCACAAGAAAAACAGTTTTTTCACTGCCTTCTGCCGCATTCTTTTTCATTCGAATTGTTTTTACGCCAACTTCTATTAATTCGACGCTGGTTTTTATTTTCGACGGGTTGTCTACGTCCATATCAATAAATACCCGCCAGCATGACTGGCCCTCTTTTATCGATGAAGGACACGCTTGTGGAAAATGGTCTTTGTACATGGTAAACCCCAACAACCTGAAATATGTAGGATAAAGATTAAGGGCATTTATGCTGCTTACGAAATTCGGGGCGACTCACTAATCACAGGGTGCGCTGGATTGACTCTGCGGCCTGTTGCCTTAGTGCGTTGCTGATACCAATTGCTTCAGCGAGATAAGCAAGATTATCCACCAGCACACATCGTGTCCCGGAACTGAGATCTCCAGTTACTCCCCAGCGGAGCATTTCACCAGGAGCCGGTTCATAATTATCCAGTTCACACTCAAGAAGGTCTACTGGCTCTCCCAGATAATCAATTAAGACCGGCCTGATATCGCTATATTCGGCATCAATACCAAGTGGCAGATCTTTCCTGACATATTGCCTCAGAACAAATAAATCCCTTTCGCTACATTGAGGGAAAATTCCAACCGGCAAGTTTGTGATAAGAATAGCTGCACCTTTTGAATCGCCAATTTCCTGAACGAGTTTTGCGGCGCACCAGACCGCCCCCTTCAGGAACTCCAGATTTTCATGCGATTGCTGTAATGACATATAACCTCTTTCTTATTGTCTGGCCCGCTTAAATCCATCGTTGCCATATGATTTAAAATACTCAGTAAACCCCTTATCGCTTTCACGAGTGTCGGCTGCGGCTTTCGAATTTGCCTCTTGCATGTCTCTTTCGCCTTTTTCCTGGCTGAGTTTCATGAAAGTCTTAATGTTATCGTCATTAGGGTCAGCCAGTACTTTCTGATAAGCCTTCTGGTAGCGCTCATCCAGGCTTAACCCTATTCCGAGACTCTGGCATCCGCTAATGCCGGTTATGAAAGCAATGATCAGAAACTTTCGTAGGTACGCACATTTCATCATTACTCCTACCGGGATGACCCGAGCATTTTGTTCCAGGCCGTAATCAGTGACTGAATCCCAGAAGTGGGCACAGGAGCAACCCATTTACAGCAGCTGAACCACAGGCGGTTAAACCGGTGAGGCATTTTCGTGATGTAGTTTTCCTTATACTCAAAGTTGTATTTATCACCAACGATGCGCGGAACTTCTTTGCAGAACGGACAGCGTTGAGCACCCGCGCTCATTTCAGGAACGATGATGAACTCGGTTTCCCCCAGCGTATCTGGATCCCACGGTTCGCGTTCACGCCAGCATGTGCCTTCTGGGAGCACGATATTCTCGTCGCATACGATGTATTCAAAGGTGGGAAATAACAGTTGATGAACACCGTGTTTACGCCAGCGCACTAACGCCAGAAACTCAATATGTTCTGAGCTATCGGCTTCCCGGGGAACAATAAAACGGTATACACCTGCTTTAGTCGGTAACCCTTCGCCCCGGATGCCAACTGGAGTCCAGCTTGGTTCTGTTGAGATACGGCGTAGTGCAGTCATAGTTACTCCCATTAAATTTTCTTCGTTCAATTTCCAGAATGAATCGATCTTTAAATCACTCTAACGGTAACTATTCCGATTACGAAATTCCGTTACCTTTAGGAATGATCGTGTTAACAGCCAGCATTGCATTTTTGAAGAAGTGTGCATTGCTACTTCTTAACTTAACAGAAGCATTAGAACTGACCGGGCTCAATGCCAGTAATGCGGTGCTGCGTCCCAGCCAGCGATAATATGAGAATAAACCCCACGAATTCAGGAATTCTCGTTTCATAATTGACATCAATTCAGATCTATCAGTCTGGTTAACTTTTGGGAACGTAATGAAAACTGCGCTATCCGGGTTCCGGGACAACCAACTGAAAACCTCTTCATTGGTGTAATAATACTTACCTTGCGTAAACACTCGCCCATTAAATCCTAATCGCACGACTGAGGACGGTATAATGTTATGGCAATAATCGAGCATGGGATATCCCATTTTCATCTGAGCGATATCAATGCGATTATCGCTCGGAATGCTTGCAGGTGCATTTGCATTTTTGAAACCGCGAGTACTGATCGAGTAATGACCGTCATCTGCATTCTGATAAACCCAGAATGGCTTGCAATACTCTTCTGAGTCTATAGCGGCTGTAAGATACGCTTCATCATAACTTTCAAATAACTTTTTTACTTTAGTCTGGTGGTCTGCAATATTTCTGGATTGAAGGTCTGGCCTGATTTTTAAAGGAATAGAATACACCGGTTCAAATGCCTTGACCGTATGGCCAGAACTCGTATGGTTTAGCAAATACCCAACCCACTCACGTTGAATTCCTTTTCCTATATACTCGCCGCTGTTCGCCCCTGCGTTGGTATCAAAACGCACGATAGATGTTCCACGCGCAGAAAGCATATTTTCAAATTCAGCACGGATAATGTTGGTATTTTTGCTAGTTAACGAATTCTGGAGATCATGCATATGTAGCCACCATTCATGTTTCAGCTTCGACTCTCACTATAATCACATGTTGAAATTTATTGTTACAGTGAGAATGAGGACGTTTTGCACCCAAAAATAAATAGCTTTTTCAACCGCAATTTGTGGGCATAAATGGTTTTTCTTAGCGTAAAAAAATAGCCGACTATGTCGGCTATTGTGACGATTCAACAGCTGGTGGTCAGAAAATGCACATCGAGGCGTATGCCGTCTTCTGGGAAACTTCAGTAGGGTTACGACCAATGAAAATACTACGGTTATTTTCTTTCTCGCTACGCATGAAGCGGTAGAGGTGGATGGCTACTCCATGAGCTTTCTGCACATCACGTCGGTGCAGCACAAGGTGCATTCTTTTTGGTGGTATGTGTGGGAAACGTTTCGCCAGAATTTGTCCAAGCACGTTAAGTGATTCACTGTTCTCGCGTAGCTGGTAAAGGTCTTCCACGATGAAAAAGATGTTATTCCCCCTGTCGAGTTCGTCAGGTACGGGGCACACTTTTAATCGGCACTCGATGACTTCACAACTCCAGTCACGATGAGGCAGAGACATGATGATGTTTTCTTTCTGCAAGACATTCGACATAAATCCCACCTCACGGTAAAAGCTGTATCAGTTTAACTCCCAAAACCCTTCGGCTGTGGGTTCTGCATTACGCACCGGCTCTCAGATTCCTTAAGGCTTTGATCCAGTATTATTCTTGAGAAATTTGAGTTCAGAACTACCCGGCTTCCCTTTTTGGGCCGTCTTGATAAATTCCCGCTCTTTGAAATACCACCGTTCAACAATTTGTGAAGATAGCGTATTGGATTCCAAGGCATAAGCCTGCAACTCCCTCCATGCAGCTATGTTATGCGGTTTGTATTTTGCCAGCTTAATATCCAGTTCTTCTTGCCAAGATCTGGCGCGTTTTGTAAAAACCTTTCGACCCAGCATTGGGAAAACCAAGAGCCCTGCTATATTGCCGACGAACTGTACAGACCAGTCAGAGGTTATGTAAAACCATATCCCGGCATTAACCGAAACCAGAACCAATAACCATGTTCCATACGCTCGCTGAAATGGAGGGAAGCAGTTATCTCGCCACATTCGAATACTTTTTCCAATGCTGTTCAGCAGGTTTTCGTTTGTTTTCATCAGTTATCTCTGTTCCTCTTCAGCATAGGCCGTTTGTATCAATTCAAACCTGTTCACCCTGACTACTTGAAGAACTATCTGATCGGTAATGCACCTAACCGGCGTAGTGCATCAGTAACCTCGTCTATGCCGAATAAAGACATTGGCGGGACTTTATCTCCAGAGATTGAGCAGGCTGTACACAATGCATTGTATGAGCTTACTCGTTCACGATGTAGAGACTGAAGGCTTACGATCAACAGATCTCGCTCTGGGCCCGTGGTAGCTCCTATAAGGTCAAATAAACTTTGTTTAACCACTTACGTAATCCTCCGTCAAAATCAGTCAAGAGTGCGCTCATTCTCCTCAGTTTCATTTTTTAATGAACGGAAAAGGTCGACAAATCAGGCGGTATTAAAGACACCATCGTCTTTTAGTCCCATCCGTGTGTATACATCATTAATATGCTTGTGAATATATTGAAGATCACTTGCCTGCTCATGCTGTCTGATACGGTCTTCATGGCGAGAATTGGATAACCGAATGCAACGTTCCCGTTGTTCAACAATGTACTCAGTACACTGGGTATGTTCAAACATGACCTCTCCCCATTGCCTGGCAGCGCGGAGATACAACCCTCTTTCTTCCAGGTCCCGGGCAAGTATCACCGATTTGGTCGCTGGTATCTGGTACATTTCTTCAGCGAGCAGGAACGCTGCTGCACATTTTCTTTGTCCCATATCTACCTCTACCCTTTGTATAGAGTCGACATCTGGGCAGAAGTGAATGAGATTAACTCTTCAACCTGCCATTCGCTGATACTCTCCTGGTGGATAACCGAGTCCAGAAGTGAGCAGAAGACCCGACCTTCACAGAAGGCATCGAATAAGGTTTGCCAGGCACCGGCGAATCGCCCGGCCAGTTTACTTCGCTGACGTTTACTGCGGCAGCGATGCAATTCTTGCTGAAACAAGGATTCGTTTTCCGCACTGCTTTTTTCATGCAGAGCATCCCATAACTGGTTGAACCGTGTTTCAGTACAATTTCTGGCCGTTACCATCGTCATAATATTTCCTTCAGAGGCGGTTAAGCCTGTATCAATGTTGCTATTTGATATCTATTTTCCACGTAATATTCAGGTGACGAAATCTCAGCTATAAATCGCTGATGGCTAATTAGTCTGACCCGCATTTCTCCCGGTTGTACGCCCCACCAGGTAGCACCCATTCTTTTGACATGTTAATGACGGGCAATGTATAGACCGGATTTACCGCTTGCAGCAGCGCTTCCTCATCCGTGATATTAATAGGAGAAATATTCTGGCTTAGATCCAGAACATTTATTCGTTTACGACTGATAGTGACCCCAAAGCGGTTTTCATAGTTGGCCATTGCGTGAATACGCTCGGGGAAATAATGTTTGATGGTTGCCCATATGCGAGCACTGTTGTATATACACGTTAAGCATGAACTGCGACCCCATCCAAGACGATACGGTACTGGGGCTGTAACACGATGTTTTGCTAAAATCTCCCAGACTTGTTCTTCAGACCATTCAAGTACTGGCCTCCAGGCATCAACTTGTCTTTTTTTGCAACTGCTGGTATGTGGCTCCAGTTGTAAGTAATTGAATCTATTAGAGCTTTCCGCTCTCCTTTCCCCCGTAATAAAAAGCACCTTTTTTCCGTCAAAGCGTCTCTGATTTGTGAGTGCTCGCCGACCAACATCAATTTTTAGTGCTGATGAGCACCAACGTGTTTTAAGGCTTGGTGATTGCTGAGGGAACCGAAGTCGCGTGGCGGGAGTGCTTCGCTGGATATCACGTTCCGCGATTATTAATCCATCTGGGGTTTCGATACATTGCGGGCGACTGTAGCCATTCTCTTTCAGCATCTCACCTTCCATTCCTCCCTGAAGCCAGGAGAACATCAACGGTATCTGAAATGTTGAAGCTATTTTGCGGTTGTAGTCGGCCATAAATGGCCAGTCCATTAAAGTACTTCCCTCGCGGCCATCAACATCGTGATGCCAGAGTTCCACCCTGGACAGATCGACCCCGATGTCAATTAAGTGGAGAAGGCAGGCTATGGAGTCTTTTCCGCCGCTAAGGCAAATGATTATCACGTCATAGCAAGATATGTCGATATCTGGAGCGTTCCTGTACGTTTGTCCTGATAGTGGCGTGGTGATGCCTGCTATGCTACTCAGTGCAGGAATAATAAAGTTATCGTCGATTAAATCACTCACTTGCCGCGCTCCTGCTCTGAAGTGAATTTGTCAGAATCGCAGCAAGTCTAGTCTCGCCTAATGATGAGGCCAGATCTGATAGCGCTAGTTTACCTGCTGCTTCCATACCAAGTGCCTTTACTCGACTGGTATCAAGAACTGCAATTCTTTGGCCTGTTGCCTTACAGACAAGCGCATATCGACATACGCTTAATGTGCGATGGATGATGAATGAGAACATTTGATTGTCGATTTGTGCGCTGAATTTGCAGATCACATTTACTTTATGCGTCAACCCATTCTGGATTATGATTGTTGCAACATCGTCTTTAGGCATATCTACCTCCGGCTTTTTACTAAGCCTAATACGACGCTAACAGCTGACGAAATTTGCTTACAGATATAACTTTCACTGCAAATATCGTGTTATGAGTGACTGATTACTGCTTTGGAGACAGAATGGATTTTTCTAAAACTACTGTAGTGAAACCCGGTTTAATTGGTGATAACAACGCGTATTGGGCGATGCACTTTTGCTCAATTATTGAAACCCTTTATGATAATAACCGGATGAAGGTACGTTTTAATTCCCCTCTCATGGGGAAACATACACCAACAATGAGAAACCTAGTTTCATTAGCTGGTGAAGGATATTTTTCTTTAATTAAAGATCAGTTCAGAAACTTCGGTCTACAAAATTTGCTCTGCCACTATCTGATGAGTTATGAAGGTAGAGAAGTCTTAAATACTATACTTATTAATTTGTCTGATTATCGCAATGTCGATATCCTCGCTAATATGAGCCAGTTTGGTGTATTCATTAGCTGCCGTGACTTTAGAAGTGGCACTAATTTTGCGGTAGAGCATAATCCTTATCTACTTGGCCATGAGAATGTCTTTTATAATTCAGTTTATAATAGCTTAAAGTTTGCAGATCTATGCATTCTTTTCCGTATGAGAACGAATCCTAACCAAGAATCAGCTACTTTGTTTGGCATTCTTGGAGAGGTCGAAGGAAACAATGGTCAGGACTTGAAGAGACCGGCCTTCTGGGGAAGGAAAGGTTTGTATTTGTCTTTTGGTATTGGAGTCAATCCTAAACCCAAGGGGGAAAAACGTTCTAATCAATTTCAGCTTAATGACTGTACTTGCCAGTGGGTAAACGCTGCTGATGGTTATAAATTTGTCGCTATTTTTGAGTCAGAACACCATCTTGTTACAGATTATCTCGATGCAATAGGTACTATTGAACACCTTAATAAATTTGGCCCCAACCATCCTTTTCTAACACATTATCCAGCTCGGCACATTCTAAACATTGTGAGAGATGGCTGGGATAAATCAGTTGATATATTGATTACTGAACTGCGACGTTATCTTGCGCCTAACGAATTAGCTTCGCTAGGAACAAATCCAGTAATACCCTTTATACCCTCATTCAAACATTAAAATAAATGGGGCTACGGCCCCATTTTTTACTCACGATATAAGATGTAATAACATTTTCTGACCTGCATACTGTTGTTCAGGTAACCACAAAGTGCTTCACGACCATCCTGACTACGACCTATCCATAGGCCAGCCAAGCGTTTATCTGGTTGCTCAGACAGTATGAAAATTTTGCTGTTAATAAGACCAATGAATGGGCGTTCTACTCCCTGGGGGACTACAAAATTCCCCAGCGGTTTGTAACTTTCCAGGTTCAATACGATCGCAGCTGTCTGGTCACTGGAATTGTCAGCATCGTCCTGTTGCTCGCTGGCAGCAGGTTGTTGGTAGTTTTGAGAAGGCTGCTGAGCATAGAAATCGTTCGGATCGATCGATTCTGCGCTGGTTATGAAGGGCAATAGTGCTAAAAGGCCAAAAACAGCTTTTTTCATATGTCCACCATAGGGTTATGCGTTTAAATATGATTAGGCTATCAGTACCAATGCTGTCAGGCTAAAAACAATGGGGACAAATTGAGGGCTTTTATGTTGTGTTTATTGCTATTTTTGTCCTGCAATAGCATCTATTTCACACAATACACAGTGACATTTAGCTGGTGGCTCAAGTCGTTCGAATTGCGTCAGATTATGCAGACGTAATCGAGGTATACGTCTGACAGCATGATGGCCACACGAAAGTTCAAGAAACCAGATTCGTCCGTTACGGCTCCCGTCCTGAACCTTTACGTTTACAACTTCTCTCCATATGCGAATCATGGCTAACCTTCTGCCGGGCTCGGTGGTTCATCGTTGTCCTGGGTAATTTTAACGTAATCACCCTGATTGATAACGATTACTTCATTAAGATGAGGGCTGTAACGTACCCTCTCTACTTCGTCGAGATAGTCCACATGTCTACGCGCCTTGTTATTCGAGAAGCCGAGCGCTTTCCCTATTGCGTGAACTGATGGCCCACGGCCACCATTTCTGTTCATGTATTTTTTGACATACGTGATGATTGCTTTCCTGTCACTGGTCATGTCCGGGAGTTCGGCAATGTCATCATGACCTTGTCCTTTCGCTACGCGCAGCGTCATAGACTTTCTTTCACCATCGATAATGATTCGTCCCTGGTCATGCAACTGCCGGATACGCCGGGAAACGAGCCCTTTTGAATACCCCAGAGAAGAACAGATCTGCTCGTAAGACGGTGCTGCACCCTGCTCTTTGATTTCTGTCACAATGAAATCAAAGAGCCTGTCCAGGTGGGCATTTGCTTTTGGGGCGTTCTGTGCTTTTCCAGAAACACTACCGGCGTTGTCTTCAGTCATATCCCTTCCGTCCAGTTGGTGGTTGTTAATTAATGCGGGCTATCGACGTTCTTCGTCGAACTGAGACTAAAAGGCACGACGTCCGCTTTTACATCAGTTAAGGAGTGATTACCGCAGAGTTGCCCTTTAACTTTAGTCAGGCCCACCAGCGCATCCTCAAGCAGTTCTGATTCCTGAGATGTCACATTACTACCCAGTTCCATACCGATTTTTTCGCCCGCGTCCTTGAGGATACTGATAGCACGATCGATAGATTCACTGTACATAATCGCCACCTTGTTCGTTTTGTTAACATAGCCAATTAGTGCGTGTTCAGCTATAGCTGAGTTGTTTTATCACCTGTTTATGCGGCCCTTTTTCTTGCCAGGCAGCGAGCTAAAACCCGTTCCCTGGCTTCATGCTGCTCATCGATACAAAGCTGAATTCCCAACCCCAGGATGTAACGCTCCTGAAGTTCTGCCGGATGGAGGAAATTGAGCGCGGTGAAACCAGCTGGCACGGAACCATATTTGGCCAGGCTGTCTTCGTAACGTCGCTGGGCTATTTCACAAATTAAGTTATATTGAGCAATAGCTGCCTCACGTCCAACTTGATTGAATATTTCAACCGCCAGGACTTCCGAACATGTCTGCATTTTTGCATCCGTTTTGTTTACCTGACATCAGTATCACCCCGATGTGCTGGCTAACGAAATTTACGGATAGATGAATGTAATGAGGGGAATAGAACGTAATGGAATGTTTATACTGAACCCAAATTATGGGGAGCTTGATAATCAAATGTGGAAGTCTGTTGAGAAGCAGACTTCCAGACTTGGTATTAACTGGTTTTCTGACTATTAAGCCAGCTGATTAGCTCATCTTGCGTGTCAAAAGACGCGACAAAGGTCTGCTCCTGATCAGGACGTTGTGCATCCCTTATCGCTCTGAATGGAGCTTCACCGCTATAGTAGAATATTGGCTCCGCACGGCGTTTGACCCATGCTGATTGCTCGCGCTCTGCGAGCTCGCAGGCTTCTTCGTAATTGTCCGCTACTCCCAGCACTGTCGAACGATCCCAAGCTCCTCCATTCAGGCATCGAACAGTGATTTTCCCGTCCGGGCAAGTAATGCCATATGGATGATCCCACCAGGCATCAAGCTGAGACTTTGAGCGCTTTTCATTAGGTGTATCGTCGAAGTTTTTAGGTAATACCGGATTAAGGGGTATGCAGTTTGGCACTTGGATTCTCCCTGTAGCCTGAATCTACAAATAGGCAGTAAGCAATGTTCGTCAGGTTAACATGTACCTCCTGTTAGGTAATTAAGTACTTCGTTCCATTTTCGATATTCGCGTTATCTGACTCATTTTCTCCGACTTCAGGAGATCTCCATGCTGCTACGTAAGCCATGTGAATCAGGCTTGTTTTTCGCCCCGCTTTGACCCCATTTCCATGATGTTCTCAAACCTCGCGCTGTTACAGTAGGACAACTGCTACTGACGAGGTGAATATGACCAGATACCTTGGATACTGCGCCCTTGCGCTCCTTACCGTCCTGCCGACCGCTTCGGTATATTCTGCTGTACAGAATGATACAATGGGCCTATACGCTCCCGATCCCAGCTACACACCTGACATCCAAAATTCAGCACCTGTAACGCCTTCTCCGGGGGATGACAGTCTGTACAGTGATGACGTACCCGATTCATCTACCGCTCCAGAAAGCACCATTACCCCCCTGAATAGCTTTGATGTTATGTCTTTTTCTATAGGGCCGGTAAGCCTGCGGATGACAGCTTCTGAAGCGATCACTGCTATCACTGACAAACTTGGCCAGTCTGCTGGTGAAGAAATTCAAAAGCGCTACAGTAACAACTCATTGAATAGTATTTTCTGGGGAGATGCTCACCAGGAGACGGTGGTCTATTTTATCCCCGATACGGCAGTTGACCCCATTGAGCCGGTGGCTTACAAAATCCGCTTTTCATTCAGCAACCCTGATCTCTTACTGAAGTCGGCGATCGAGAAATATGGAGAGCCTTCAGTCTCTGATGCCCAGAGAGGTCGTTATATCTGGTGCAAGGCACTGGCGGAGAAAACGAATAAGTGTGATGACAGTAAATCTGAGCTTACGCTGACAACGCGAGAAGTTGAAGACACTGGCATCCTGACTCTCAGCGACCCAACGGTCTCATTTGATGCCTCGCGGACTGCAACGGCCACCCCGGATAAAGACCAGGCTGCGACTGAAGATAACCAGGGGCCATTGCCACAGCTCTGAAGTCGTCCGTCGCTGTCCAGCATCCTTTTGCAGGATTACTAAACCGACTGAATTCGTCAGCCGGTTTTTTTATCTGAATTTTACATTAGCGTCTGAAAGTACGCTTTCCAAACGGGCTTATCTCTTTGACGTGAAAACCCGCATTAGTCAGCATCCTGGCCATGACAACTGATGCAGGAAGACAGGATGCCTCCACTTTATGGCCGGGAGTAGCATCCAGAATACTTTGCAACATGGAGCGCCCAAATCCTTTTTGTCTTTGACTCCTGGTAACACCAAACATCCTGATTTCCAGATGTGAAGCAAGTCCATTTGCACCATTTTTGCCCGTCAGTAGGGCAAAACCTATCGCTGCGCCATTATGTTGAGCATCAAAGACAAACAAGAAATCGGCGCAATTCTCTCCCCGTTCCCGCCTGGCAATGGCTTCTGAGATCTGACTTTCGAACTGAGACAGTCCGTCATCATCATCAAAGTTAAAATACCCATCCCGCATACCGTCGCGAATCACCGCTATGATAAAGGGAACATCCTGTTTGGTTCCAAAGCGCATTTCAGGGGCAGATAACACCGTCATCAGTTTGTCTCTCGTAACCGTTATTATTCCATCAATTTGATTACATGGAGGTAAAGAGGTCAATAGAAATGAACGGGGTATTTCGCTGATGACCATTTGATCGGTGTTAGTGGTTTCAGTAGCAGAGCCAGGAGGTATATAAGGCCAGCAAAAATGCCAGCCTTTTTCATTTAAACCGGTTTTCTTATGATTCTCTTGATCGGCATTCCTGCCTTATCAAAATATCGGGTTGGCCATATTTCTTGAGGTTCTTCACCAATTGCATTAGCGATGATGATCTCGCCTCTAGGCCAGTCACGTGTCAGTGCATTTGCCAGAGTGCTGCTTGAAAGACCGTTAGCCCTACTCAGTGAGGCAAGTGACAAACCTTTCTTATGTAGCGCAGCTATGATGTCTGCCTTATGCCAGTCCTGTTTTTCCATCTCCATTTCCTTTGGTGGTGAATCGGAACATGGTTTGCAGTACCAGCTAATGACGACTGGCGAGCCGTAAGGCTCCCACGCCCCGACCCACCATTGACAAAAAACAGGCGAGCGAGTGCGAACCGTTCAAGTACATGAACGGCGTGTCATTAGTCGGGGCTGCAAATCCCCACTCTTACGATTTAGTAAGGGCTACAACAGTTTACAGCATTTAAAGGGTGTATCAGAAGTGTTAATGCCGTAAGTTTGCGAGTCGGTTTGAAATTCAGATAATAACTATGCTTAATGGCCTGTTCAGGAAAGCACTTCGATGCTGTTCATATAGCCAAAGCCGAATATCCGCTTTCTGCCGATCCCGAAAGCGTATGCCTGTTCAAGTGCGCCGACATCTTCAATCACGCATTCAGCATCGTACTGGCTCATCGGTACAATGATCTTGTGGGATGTACGGCCAACGCTCCCGGGCTTAATAATATGGAACTTGGTGCTTCGAACGATACGTAACCGTCCACAGATCACTCCGGCCCGTTCCAGGTGATAGTGGATATAATCCGGGAGTTCATGGGCAGGTGGACAAATCTCTCTTTTCCGGCCTCCAGCTTCCTCGCGTCGAATAGTGGCCAGCGAGCCGCAGATTCGAATTTTCTGGCCAGACACAAACATGATTTCCTTCATGACTTCGCCAGGGAGCCCGAGTGCAACAGCCGTTCTCAGAACAACCTGGGTGTCGGAGGCACTTTGTTTGCGAGAGTAGAAGGTGTATGGGAGTCGCGACCCAGAACGTTCCTGGACTACCTTATCCAGTTGCTGGTGGATCCCATACACGTCACCTGGGGCGATTCTGAACCTGAGCGCACATTCAAAGTATTTCACGCCACATTCCTTGCTGAACATAATGAATTTTCAATATTAGTTTCAGGGTATGGCATGGACGGCGAGTGACGAAATTATGAGGGGGGAATACGGCCAGTCCTTTGGCCGGTGTGGTCAGAGAATCATTTCGATACTTTCGCCGTGGAATATACCGATCACATCTGTCTTGAGGCGGTTACTCCTCGGCTTTACTTCATTGGCCACGAACTCTGGCAATGGCCGAATTTTCACGTGCTCATCCTGAATGATAATGAACGGCATAGATGAAGCGGCAGAAAGACGCAGTATCTGGTCGGGGTGTTCAGGATCAGCCATCGCGATGTTTGCAGCTGGATGCACTTTAACCGGACGGCGTAAGCGAAGCTTTTCTTCCGGTACACGCGCAATAGCCTTAATCAACGAGTTGAGTCTGACTGATTTATCTTCATCTTCCTCGATGTCCTTGCCCATCTTCTGGAGCAACTCGATTTTGTTAACCCTGCTAAAAAGCGTCTTTTGCCTCCAGCCGAAACTGACCAGATTGACGTTAGCATTATCAAACATACGCAGCTGCCGATAGAGATGCAGGGTCATGACACCAGGGCAGGCGCTATGCAGCGCGTTGAAGCGCATGTATTCCGGTCGGCGATCACCACCGTAGTTTTCGATGATGTGGCGTTGAATGCTCTCTTTATGCTGGTTGATGGATGTCACCAAACGGGTAACCAGCTGAGAGAATTCCGCATCTGTATTGTCGTACCATAATACGCCGGTAGTGCGCCGAGCGGACTTCTGCGAATAGCCATCCCTGATATGCAGGTCAGCGTATGCCGCGCAGGCAGCATGGACAGCATCGTGTCCCTGTTTCAGCTCAGGCATGATGTGTTCGATGGCCATATCTTCTTCGCCATCAGCAACGGCTGGCAGGACGCAGACACTCGCCTTGAGCGGAAGCCGGGAACCCAGCACTCCACGAAGTTGTGTGATCTCGCTCTCCAGCGTCTGGAAAGTTGTTGAGATATTCATTTCTATCCCCGAAAAAGGGCTCTAAACTCCCTCCGCTGCACGGAGGACTGTATGTACATACATACTCATAACAAGCGAAACCGAGTATATCAAGTTCGTTTTGTTTACAGACGAATTTTATCGATGACGAATGAAGTTTTCACTGCTGATTAGCCAATCCTGACGCGAGGGATTTCATTAATGTTAGTGAGATAGGATGGTGACAATAACTCCCGCCGCATCGTCCAGTCTTTGTCGATGCCCTGGCCCGCAAACCATAATTTCCCCCGACCTGACCGGTTAATTCTATCCATCACGCCCATCAACGCTTCACCATTGGCAAAGAGTCGGTTCTCACCAAACAAATCGAGCTGGCTGGTGGCGCTATCATAAAAGTCAGATAGCATCACTCCGGCTTTATGGTATCGGTATCCCTCCTGCCAGATATGCCGGAGCCCTGCGACCGCAGCCGCAATGATTTCCCGGGTATCGGCGGTGGGGTTTTCCAGCTTGACTGTCTGCTGGCCACTGTAAGGGGCCGTTTTCGAATAGTAACTTGTGCCAATAAAAACCGTTATGCAGCGACAGTATTGCTTCTCTTCGCGCAGCTTCTCGCCTGCACGTTCGGCATACTCACACACCGCCTGGTGCATTGCTTCGTAGTGCTCTATTTTCTGGCCGAATGAACGCGAGCTGATGATCTGCTGCTTAACCTTCCTCACCTCTTCCAGGGCTATGCAGGACTCGCCATTCAATTCGCGCTGCGTTCGCTCCAGTACGACTCCAAATGTGTTACGGATAAGCGATGTTGGCGCATTGGCCAGATCGAGAGCAGTCCTGATGCCCATGCTGTTCAGTCTGGTGGCATATCTCCGGCCCACCCCCCAGACATCGCTTACGTCAATATATGGCAATAATTTACGTTGTCTTTCTGGACTGCTGAGATCAACCACTCCGCCTGTTTTAGTCCATGTTTTTGCAGCTTTATTTGCTAGTTTTGCCAAAGTTTTAGTTGTCGATATGCCCACCCCCACGGGTATATGGGTGCTCTTTAATACGGTTTTCTTTATTTCTCTTCCATAGTCATCAAAATTATAATTTTTCTGCATTCCTTCAAACGAAAGGAAAACTTCATCAATACTGTAGACCTCAGTATTACTGGAGAATTTAAATAATGTCTCACACACCCTACGGGAGATCTCCGCGTACAAGGCATAGTTAGAACTGAAAACATGTACACCGTTAGCTTCAAAGAATGCTTTCTTCTGGAAGTACACGTCACCATTCTGGATACCTAATTTTTTAGCTTCCGCTGAACGTGCCACGACCATGCCATCATTGTTCGAAAGGCATACAATTGGCTTGTTCACCAGATCGGGCCGAAAGACTCTCTCGCAGGAGGCGTAAAATGAGTTGCAATCCACCAGGCAGAACATCACAAGGCCTTGTACACGATGAAGGTCACCACGCCAAAAATGGCCAGTTCTTCGCCTTCTTTCAGATAGATCGGTGACATCCGGCTATTCATTGGCAGTAGCGCGGGAGCCGGGCTTAGCTGCAACCGCTTAATGGTGAAATCACCATCAACGGTCGCAATCACAATATCCCCCTCTTTCGCCTCAAGTGAGCTATCCACGATGACCAGATCGCCTTCGTGAATACGTGCCTCTACCATCGATGAACCTGTTACTCGTAAGAAGTAGGTTGCAGATGGATGTTTGATGAGGTGAGTATTTAGATCAATAAATTCATCAACATAATCGGAAGCGACTGAAGGGAAACCTGCGCTGACAGGCTCAACGAACAACGGGAATTGGCCTGGTGATTGTTGTGTCACTGGGATAAGTTTCATAATGCTCTGCTCTTCGTGGTGCTGTATATCCATACAGTATTATAGACAGGAGCCAGGAATTTTCGCACCTCCTTTTCCGAAAGTTATTTTCCGCTATCACTCTTCAGGTTTTTCTTATCACTTGTCCAGAAGTGGGTAACTGCACATAACAAATTGCAACCATATGATTCCTCAGTTCATTTTCAGAATTTACTCGTGCTTACTTCGTATACAATTCGGAATTTATCCGTACATTTTATAAGGAGTAATAACGATGAAGCAGTTTACAAATGAAGCAACTCAACAAATGCTGGCCGACTTTGACAAATCCCCTTTCTCTGACGCTGATCTGGCCGCAATGGATGTGGATGCTCGACAAATTATTGAGCAGAACGCTGAAAGGGATCGCCAACACCCGGTAACAGCAATCTGGCGTGTTGCGGTCGAGGGAAGCCTGACTGCGCGAGGTGGTGTCGTAACCGCTGTTGATAGCGCCAGGGTTATGGATCTAGGCAACGGTCAAATGGTCAAAATCGCAGTGGAGGGTGATGCAGTCACTTATACCGATGGTTCATCTGCACGGATTGTTTCAAGCGCTGGCCAGAAAGCTACACACTTCGAGAAAGGGCTCGCGCTGGTGGGCAGCGTACTGGATAACGGGGATGAAATTGTCTCGACCCCGCAGGACAGATTAGTGCTGTTATCGCGCAAAGGTATGGCTGAAGCCCCCGACTTTCTGGCAATACCCGGAGGCGTGACTCATGGGGTATCGAACTAACAATTATGGCCGGGGCCAGGCGCTCCACGGAGATAAAACCACCACAGGCGCGACCGTCCTTACTTGGGGTCAGTTTGGATATCGAAAATTATTGTACGTTAAGGCTATTTTTTGACCTTTCGACTTTAGCGGGTCTCAACCGACGAAACTTACCGGAAGCCGGTATCCGGTTGCTTTTCCAGATATAATCGCCTGTCAGATTGATATGCTCCCAGCCTAGCGGGGACAAATGCGACAGCAATTGATCGTTGATCTTCACCCCTTTACGCTTCAGGGCATCGACCGCTCTTTCCATATAGACGGTATTCCACAGCGAGATAGCTGCCGTCAGCAGCGTCAGTCCACTGGCGCGATAGCTCTGATTTTCCGGTTTACGATCCCTGATTTCACCCAGACGGTGCAGGAATACCGCGCGCGCCAGCGCGTTACGGGCTTCTCCTTTATTCAGTCCCGCCTGGACCCGCCGACGAAGTGCCGGATCGCGGAACCAGTCGATCATAAACAGCGTTCGTTCAATACGGCCAATTTCTCTCAGTGCTTTGGCAAGTCCATTTTGCTTTGAGTAGCTGGCAAGCTTTTTCAGCATCAGGGATGCCGTCACTGTTCCCTGCTTTATCGAGGTTGCCAGACGCAACACTTCACGCCAGTGAATTTCGATCTCTTTCAGGTTCAGGCTGGTCGTTGATATCAGTGACTGAAGCGCCGGGTACTGGTCTGCTTTCCCTTTGATAAACAGCTTCTTGTCATGGAGATCCCTGATTCGCGGACAGAACGCAAATCCCAGCAGATGCATCAGGGCAAAGACATGATCGGTGAAACCCGCGGTATCGGTGTAATGCTCCCTGATTTTCAGGTCACTTTCGTGGTACAGCAAGCCATCGAGAACATGGGTTGAATCCCTGACCCGACTTATTATGCAGGTGTAAAACGGGCTGTATTGATCCGAAATATGGGTATAAAACTGTCGTCCGGGCTCCTGCCCATATTTCGGGTTAACCTGTCCTGCGTAGCGGCCAGTGCTGCCTGTTCTGAAATTCTGTCCATCTGATGATGATGTTGTCCCGTCTCCCCAGAATGCCGCCAGCGGCCTTTTCCCCTGCGCGTTTACCAGTTCTGCAAGGGCGGCTGAATAGGTTTCGTCGCGGATGTACCATGCCTGAATATCTTCAAGTGATGATTTGGTACTCCCGGGGCAGGCTTCTGCCATTTTTGTCAGGCCAAGATTGATGCCATCCGCAAGAATGGTGGTGAGAAGCAGGCGGGTATCGGGACGGGTAATGTCATTTTTTATATGCGAAAAATGTCGGGTAAACGTCGTCCAGCCGTTTACCTCATCGAGAATTTCCGTGATTTTAGGGCGCGGTAGCATGCTGTAAACCAGCTCTGCCAGCGGTGAAACCTGCGCCGGTACGCAGTTATCCAGCGGAGAGACTTTTACGCCCCTGTCGGAAATTTCCACATCGGGCAGTTCACCAAGGGCTGCCATGGCATTGACCTCTTCAAGTCTGGACTGAAGCAGGGTCATACGGCTGGTAATGTACTCATGGTAATCAGCAGATACGGGCAGTGGCAGCGCCGGAGTGAGTTTGTCAAAGTCCTTTTCGGGAATGAGGTAATCATCAAAATTTTTGTAGCGCCGTGAGCCTTTAACCCAGATGTCCCCGGAGCGCAACGCTCCCTTAAGCTCGCTGAGCGCACAAAATTCATAATACTGCCGATCAATACCCGCAGGTGTAATCACCACCCTGTGCCAGCTTTCAGGGACAAACTCAAGCGGCGCAGTCGCCGGAACTTTACGTGAGTGCTTCAGGTACATATCCTTGATCACAACCAGCGCATCAGCCAGAGGTTGCGCTGCCGGGGTTGCGACTAACTGTAAAGTGGATAACATGCGTGGGGCATATTTCCGTAATATGCTGTATTTCTCGGTAATAATATGCAGCGGGTCAAAATTATTTTTTCTGGCGAGATGGCGTGTTTCCTCCAGACTGGCGACAAATTCAGGCCATGGGAGTATATTTTCTATTGCGAGCCATGGATCGTCACCGGAATCGCGGGCATCAGACAGCGCCTGACCGACATCGATGTACTGCCTCAGTTTTGACTGGATCAGCTTTCCGGTCTGCTGAAGGCGCTCTGCCTGTGTTCTTTTGGCTTTGCTGAAAAGGCTGTTCAGCATTCGCTCATGCAACTCAATCACTTCGTCTGTCAGTGTGGCTCTGGCTTCTTCCAGCACGCACACCAGGATCGCATGACGCCGGGTTGCTGAAAATCGGGTCAAATCACGGCTACTCATCTTCCGGCCTTCCCGCGCCAGTTTCAGCAACCGGTTCTGGTGAATGGTACGATCTATACCTTCCGGTAATGCCAGCGATTCAACGCTGCTGAGCCGATCAAGATGTTGCAGCACGTTCTTACCATTGATTTTACCCGGCGGTTGCAGAAGCCATGTCAGCCTGGAAGACTGATTATCCGATGACTCAAGTAAACGATCCAGGGCATCCCTGTGAGCCGGAGTTAACGGGGCATTCAGAGTCTGAAATACGATTTTATCGCCGCCTGCCATGGCCTCAGCACAGGTACGCTCCACGACATCAATCGCGGGGATTATTACGTTGTTCTGCCGGAGCCAGACCAGCATCTCTTCGGCCAGGAGAATACCTTTATCAGTACGCGTCGCCATCGACAGCAGGTGTGTAATACAGTCCTGCTGTATTTTGCCGGTAAATGCCTTCACGCCAAGATAGCGGTACAGTTCGGTTAAATGCTCGCGCCGGGTCGTATCCCTGCCGGAAAGGTAAGCAGGCCAGAGATCACCGGTAAGATTTAGCCTGCTGGCGATATGTTTCAGCAGTGCATCAGAGGGTGGGATTTTTTTATCCGGGGCAAAGCCAACATTTTTCAGATAGCAAAGAAGGACGGCAAAACCAAAACGGCTGGCGGGTTTACGGTGAGCACAGATAAGCGCCAGATCATGCTCACTGAAATAGGCCATCCGGGTCAGCGTTAACTCATCGTCTGGCAATGCCAGTAATGATTCTCTTTCCGACAGAGAAAGAATCTGCCTCCTTGCCATATAGTTTCCCTCATAAATTATCCGATGCGGTATTTTTAACAAAAATGGTTATCGCATAAGGGTACACCCTGACGGTATAACCAAAACGTGACATCACACGATTTATGCCATAACCTATATGCGATAGATTAAATGCAATAACTTAAATGCGATATTATGGCGGAAAAATGTTCATCAGAGCTTATTTAAGGGCATCGACGGAAGATCAGTTCGCTGACCGGGCAAAAGAGATGCTGGAGCAGTTCGTTCAGCAGCGGGGACATAAAATCGCCAGCTACTACCGGGAGAATATCAGCGGCACAAAACTTGATCGCCCTGAGCTGGGGCGCTTACTGATGGACAGTCACCACAATGATATCTTGCTGGTCGAACAGATAGACCGTCTGACCCGTCTGAGCAACAGCGACTGGATGACGCTGAAAAAGCAGATAGAAAAACATGAGCTGCGGATTGTCAGTCTTGATGTGCCCACCTCATGGCAGGCGCTGTCAGATAAAGATCCTTCGCAGGCGGACCCGATTACTCGCGCAGTAATAACCGCCATCAATAACATGCTAATCGACCTGATGGCCGCGATGTCGCATAAGGACTGGCTGAGCCGCCGACAGCGGCAAAAACAGGGGATTGAACGGGCTCATACACTAGGTAAATACCAAGGTAAGCAAGCTGATCGGGAGCGTCACCAGAAAGTACTGTATTATCGGCAGGTTAAGAAATTGAGTATTCGTGAAACCGCAGATGCAACAGGTTACAGTGCTTCGCAGGTATGTCGGATACAAGCGCTGTATAAAAATAATGAATTTTCCTGAAAGGCTGGAATAACGGTGTTTATTGCGATCATTGCATAGGCGTCATAGTTAGGGCTTGTTAATGACTAGCAGCCTGGAAGTACGCTGTGTGCCAAATCCAAAAATAGTCATTCACACCCTGAATCACTTTAAAGTGATTCAGGGTATGCGCTTATAGCTGCCATTCAAGGCGTTAATAATTTTTGTAGATTTTCTATTCCATATAATATGTTTTCAACGAATCTGGAGAAATGAAGTGCCATGTGTGTATGGCACTTCATCTCTTATTTACTCATTGACTCCGTTACCGTCTGCCAGGTTATGAAACCACCACTCAGATTATATGTCCGGAAGCCGTGAGCCTGCAGAATACGGTATGCCACATGCCCGCGCAGGCCACTCTGACATCCTATAAAAATTTCTTTATCTTTAGGCAATTTTCCAAGGTTTTCCCGCAGGGAATCAAGAGGGATGGATAGCGCGTCAGGATATTCACCAAATTGTTTCAGTTCGGCAGGAGAGCGAATATCAAGTAAACAATAACTGCCCGGTTCCCGTTGTAACACATCGCTGACATGACATATGACCGTATCTCCTTTCATTACATTTGTCGCCACCATACCAGCCTGGTTAACGACGTCCCTTGCACTGTTAAAAGGTGGAGCATAAGTCAGCTCAAGATGTTCGAGATCGTTGACGGTAAGCCCCGCGCGCTGTGCGACAGACAGGACATCGATGCGTTTATCAACCCCTTTTTTCCCTGATGCCTGAGCCCCGAGAATTTTACCGGTATCGGGGCTGAACAGCAGTTTCAGACTGATCATCGTTGCCCCCGGGTAGTAACCGGCATGATCAGCGGCATGGACGTAAACCTTCTCGTATCGGGTGCCATGAACTTTCAGCTGCTTTTCATTCGCACCGACGCTGCCAATACTCAGCGAAAATACCTTACAAATGGATGTCCCCTGACTGCCATGGTAAAGGCTGTGACGATCTAGCATGTTATCAGCAGCAATGCGTCCCTGGCGGTTGGCGGGCCCTGCCAGAGGAAAATTAGCGGGTTCCTGAAAGACAAAGTCTGGGGTTTCAACGGCATCCCCCACGGCGTAGATGTCAGGGATACTGGTCTGCATACAGGCATTGACGCTTATGCCTCCCCGTTTACCCACTGCGAGCCCGGCTCCTGTGGCAAGGCTGTTCTCAGGTTTTACCCCGATGGCGAGAATAACCATGTCGGTCTGCAGAAACCCACCCTCAGACAGTGCAACGCGGAATCCCGTCTCTGTCCGCAGTACCTCGGTGAGCGCCGTTCTGAGACGCAGATCCACGCCATGACTCCGGATTTCCTGATGCAGGGCAGATGCCATTTCAGGATCAACCGGAGCCATAACCTGTTCCCCCATCTCCAGCAGGGTCACACTGATCCCCCGTTCGCTCAGAGCCTCCATCACTTCAAGTCCGATAAATCCCCCCCCGACAAGCGTGGTGTGAGCTACGTGATGTTGCTCAATCCACCCCAGGATAGCATCCATGTCAGTAAGATTTCGCAGCGTAAAGACACCCTCTTCCTGTAGCCCGGGCAAAGGAGGGACAACCGGAGCGGCGCCGGTACTGAGGAGCAGACGATCCCATTCTTCGCTATAGACCTCCCCTGAGGTCAGATTTTTAACCGTCACCGTTTTATTAACCGGATCCACTGACGTCACTTCATGACAGATACGGACGTCTATGTTAAAGCGGGATTTAAAATCCTCCGGGGTTTTCAGAATCAGTGACTGCCTTAAAGGAATTTTTCCGCCTATATGATAAGGTAATCCACAGTTGGCGAAAGAGACATCGCTTCCCCGTTCAAACACAACAATACTGACATCCTCTGATAACCGACGAGCTCTGGCTGCAGCGGATGCCCCGCCGGCAACACCACCAACAATCACTATTTTCATTACATCCTCTCTGTTCACCCGGGGCGAAATGCCTGCCAGATATAATCGTTTCCCCGGGCCGGCAGGACGCTGCAGACCTGACGAACACGATGGCAAAATTACGATACCGTCAGTATACTAAATTATATTATATAAAAACACATAGTATGAGAAATCAGCAATGCTCATGAATGAAGACACAAAACGTCAGACAGATATGAAGAATGCGGCCCTGAGGGCAGCAGATGTCTTACGGGGACTGGCCAACAGCGACCGGTTGCTGTTGATGTGTCAGTTAAGCCTGGGGGAAGCGAATGTGGCCGGGCTGGAAGCGGCGGTCGGTATCACTCAGCCGACCCTGTCCCAGCAGCTGGGTGTAATGCGCCGCCTGAAGCTGGTCGAGACCCGACGGGCAGGTAAAATGGTATATTACCGTATTGAGGATAACCGTATCATGACGTTGTTAAATACCTTATATGATCTCTACTGCCCGCAGGCAGGCACCGGTAAAGGAAGCCATAACAACGAATAATATGATCCTGCTTTCCCCGTAAACCGTTTTATCCGTGCATCATTAACCCTGTTCAGGCTGTGAAATGCCAGACCGGAACCTGCGATACCTTAACGGGAAAACAACAGTGGTCCGGATATACCAGCCGATGATGCCCGTCACGGACAGTATTTCTCGTTCACGCATTCACTGATTAACCCACTGATTCAATGGTGTTTAATACTGTGACGGTCAGAAAAAACAGCCACAGGAACACGGATGATTCTGCACTGTCAGTAATAGCCTGTGGCTGACAAACCGTTTTTTCTGCTGCCACGGGGTGACATTATTCAAGCAGGCTACGCAACATCCAGGCAGTTTTCTCATGTAACTGGATACGTTGTGTAAGCAGATCTGCTGTGGCTTCATCATTCGCATTATTAACGAGCGGGAACAGGGAGCGTGCAGTTTTAACCACGGTCTCCTGGCCCTGGACAAGATTTTCAATCATGTTTTTTGCTGCCGGAATATCCTTATCTTCATTAACCGCTGTTAGACGTGAAAATTCATGATATGTGCCGGGCGCGAAGCATCCGAGCGAGCGTATACGTTCAGCGATATCATCAACGGCAGTGGCCAGCTCATTGTATTGATTTTCAAACATTAAATGTAAGCTGTTAAACATGGGGCCAGTTACATTCCAGTGATAGTAATGTGTTTTTATATACAGGATATAGGTGTCAGCAAGAAGCCGGGACAGGCCGTCTGCAATCTCCACCCGGGATGATTCAGCAATACCAATATCAATGATTTGTTTACTCATAACTACCTCTTACACGGTTTCAGTGGAATATACGATATGCGATTATTCTTTCCGGTCTGAGCAAAACACGCCTCAAATTTTTATAATAACCAGGTACACCTGTCGTCTGTCACACTAGCGATGCGCCAGAGCAATATCCTGCGACGGAACAATGAATTTCGCCGTGGCACGTGCCACTGTCTGCTGTCCTTTTGTCAGCCATGCTTCAAGCAGGTAAATCCCCCTGCGTTGCCCAAGCAGTCTGGCACATACCATCAGTTTGTCTCCGGTACAAACGGGTGAAATGAATCTTACCGTCAGTTCAGCCGTCAGGGCTTGCACACCCTGCATGAACAAACAATGAGTCATTGCTGCATCCAGCAGGGTACTCGTCATTCCGCCATGTAAAAGACCCGTATACCCCTGATGCCTGTGATTGGCCGTGTAGTCCGCACATACAGAGCCATCCGGGTGCTCTGAAAACATTAAGTTCACCGTATCAGGGTTGTTGTCGCGGGAACTACAGACCATACAACAGGTATGGGCCTTTCTGGCATCAAGATAACAATTCATCTGTTTCTGCTCAGCGTCCGGTTGTACTGACGGGAGGCATCCGGAATTCAGTCAGCTGAGGGGCTCCCCCGGCATCATTACTGCCTCCTCCACACATTCCGGCTCCTGGTTTATACACAATACGGGTCTGATAAAAATCACCGCCCGTGATGAAATAAACTCATGAATGGCAACAGCGCCCGTTTCCGTGATGATGCTGACGCCCACCCTGGCACGCATTTTCTGCTGTGTTCCCGTCAGAGTGACAGCATTTTTTCCCTTTCGCCTCATGATGAAAGGACTGGCGTCCCTGCTCCGGCTTATTCAGTTCAGTCAGAACACGGGTATCCGGATCACACAGTTCAGTGAACAAACGACGACCACAGTCAGTCTGGTACACCGCGATCTGATGCCCCAGTAATTTACCCAGCATCCGTTCCCCGATGTTACGGACCACAACGCGGCTGACTTGCTGTTGAACCAGCAGGTCAACCAGCTTCCGTTTACCTGAACAATCTGCGCCCAGCGCGGGATTTTCTGTCCGGCTGAGCTCCACACCGCGCTCATCCACCAGGACAAGGTGACTCGCTTTGGTAAAATGATTTGCTACCCGGTCGTCATTCACTGGAATGGCTGTGATCATCTTGTGTAACTCCTTCCCTTTCAGAGTGCATTATTAAGGCCTTGCCCTGAGTGAGACAGTCCACAACCTTAAAACGGGCTGCTTTCAGGACATTGGCCAGTGTCTGCCTTGAAACCCCCATTGCAACAGCCGCTTCCTGCTGTTGCATGCCCAGTAAATCGACCAGCCGTAACGCTTCAAACTCATCTTCTTTTAAATGAACATGTTCAAGCTGGCTCATCGGTCGCGCATTGGGCTTAAAACAGGTATCCGCAGGGCGGCCACAGATGTTACGGGGAATTCTGGGTCTTGGCATGAAGGCTCCTTATTGGCATATGCTATATATACACTCATAAACTGGCATATGCAATATACTCTGCTCACCGGTGGAGAATTTTTTGCTTTACCCTGGAGTCTGTAAGTGGGCAGCAGGTCATGAGAGATGAAGAGAAAGAAAACAGATACTGTATGAGACTCAATTTAAAGTGCTGCCATAAGGGGGTCGTCTCAGAAAACGGAATCTATGGTCACTCCCGTTTTTGCAACACCGATTTTGACGACAAGTTGGCTTGCTTGAATCTATCCGGCGTCTGAATGGGATTTTATTCCCGCGCCTCGATGAGTTCCGCGCCTGATGAACCTCCAGAAAATATACGGCTTCAATGAGCCTTTCCGTTTTACAGGTTCCTCAACAGGCCGGTGGGCCGTTAGTATCATCAATATCAGTATTCGCAAAACCAGATGAATGATTGTTTAAACTGGTGTATTTCTGCCTTTATGCTTCGTAAGTTTGCTGTCGCGCCGTCAGTGCCCAGGCTATTCTGGCCAGCTTGTTTGCCAGAGCACAGGTGACGACAAAGTTGCTTTTCCGACACAACAACTCCCTGACCCAGTCGGCCAACTTGCCAGACTGGTGTTCCAGTTTTTGTATGAATACCCTGGCACACTGAACCAACAAAGTTCGGATCTTTTTGTTGCCCCGCTTGCTAATCCCTAACAATGTCGTCCGACCTCCCGTGCTGTACTGTCGGGGTACCAGCCCTGTTGCCGCCGCAAAGTCACGGCTGCTGGCGTACTGCTTCCCGTCGCCAATCTCAGTTGAAATAGTACTGGCAGTCAGCGTTCCAACGCAGGGAATACTCAGCAAGCGCTGTCCAACCTCATCTTCGTCCAACTTTCGTTTCAACTGAGATTCCAGATCTTTAATCTGCTCAACAAGATAGTGATAATGCTGTTGTAATTTCAGCAGTAACTGGCTGAGATAAAGAGGCAAACTACTGTCCTCAAGAAGGGTACTCAGTCGACTAATAACGGCAGCACCTCGCGGAACGCTGATACCAAATTCCAGCAGAAAAGCATGCATCTGATTAGTTGTTTTCACCTTATCCTGAACCAGGGATTCACGGACACGATGCAGAGCTCGCATTGCCTGCTGAGATTCGGTTCTGGGCTGCACGAAACGCATAGATGGACGTGATGCTGCTTCACAGATAGCTTCAGCATCAACGAAGTCATTTTTGTTGCTTTTAACGAATGGGCGGACAAATTGCGGTGATATCAGCTTTGGAAAATGCCCTAACTCTGCCAGCTTGCGTGCCATAAAGTGAGAACCGCCACAGGCTTCCATCGCGATGGTTGTTGCCGGGCATGTCGCCAGAAATTCGATTAGCTTTGGTCGGGTGAATTTTTTACGGTAAACGGCCTTCCCACGATGATCCTGACAATGAATATGGAAAGAGTTCTTACCCAGATCGATACCAATAAGCGCAATGTTTTCCATGATGGTTCTCCGAATGAAAGCCTGTCCTCAGCATAGTACTGGGAAGGAGGGAGTGACCATCTCATTAAATAAAGCACGCTAAGCCGGTGGCAGCGGTCGCAATGGCCTGAACTTCCCCGCACCGACCTTGGCACTGCTGCGCCATAGGTAATCGCCGGTCAGGTTGATATGCTCCCACCCCAGCGGGGACAGATATTGCAGCAACGTGTCGTCCAGCGCCTTGCCGTGGGCACGCAAAGCACTGGTGGCACGCTCCAGATAGACCGTGTTCCACAACACGATGGCCGCCGTCACCAGATTGAGGCCGCTGGCCCGGTAGCGCTGCTGCTCAAAACTGCGGTCGCGGATTTCACCCAATCGGTAGAAGAAGACCGCCCTGGCCAGCGCGTTGCGCGCCTCGCCCTTATTCAGCCCCGCATGGACGCGGCGGCGCAGCTCCACGCTTTGCAGCCAATCCAGAATGAACAGCGTGCGCTCGATGCGCCCATACATCCGCACCTTGTCGTTGATCGCCTTGCCGGAAGCCTGGAACTGCTGTTGATGCTTGTTCTTGGCCGCATTGAACAGCTTGCCGATGATACGGTCGTGAAGGTCGATGATTTCATCAGTGACGGTGGCCATGCCCTCGATGGCCAGTGCTACCAAGGTGGCGTGACGCCGCTGCGACTCGAACTTGGCCAGGTCGGCGGGCGTCATCTGGCCGCCTTCGCGGGCGATCTTGAGCAAGCGGTTTTGGTGTACCTGCCGTTCGATGCCAGCAGGTAGGTCAAGCGCCTGCCAGGCTTTGAGGCGTTCGATGTGTTCAAGCATGTGGCGCGAGTTCGGCTTGGCGGGCGATTGGCGCAGCCACGCTAGCCACGTCATTTTGCTACCATCCTTGCGCTTGAGGAGTTCGTCCAGGCGCTGGCGATGGACAGGTATCAAGGAATCGGCCAATGCCGCATGGATGCTTCGGTTGGCACGGGTAATGGCCTCGGCGCTTGCGCGCTCGATGGCATTCATGGCGGGTAGGATGATGCTCTGCCGCCGCTGGTTTTCAACAAGGGTGCTGGCCAGCACAATGCCTTTGTCTGTTTGCAAGGCCAGTTCGGTCAATGTATGCACGGCTTGCCGGTAATGACTCATGGTGAAGGGCTTGAATCCAAACACCGTTTGCAGCTCGACCAAGTGCTCCCGCCGTGTCTGCTCGCGCTGGCCGTAATGGTTCCAGCTTTCCACCGGCACCTTGAGTTGTGCGGCCACCATGCGCAGCAGGGGCAGAAATGGAGGATCATCGACGCCCAAGAAGATGCCAGGGAATCGCAAGTAGCAAAGCTGCACGGCGAAGCCCAATCGATTCGCGGCGCCGCGACGCTGACGGATCACCGACAGGTCGGTTTCGTTGAACGTGTAGTGCCGTATCAGTTCGTCTTTGGCATCTGGCAGTGTCAGCAGACTTTCGCGCTCGGTGGCGGACAGGATTGAGCGGCGTGGCATGGTCAGTCTTCCCGCAGGTACTGGTACAAGGTTTCGCGGCTGATGCCGAAGTCACGGGCCACCAAGGTTTTCTGGTCGCCTGCCGCAACTCGCCGTTTCAACTCGGCAATTTGTTCGCTGTTCAGCGATTTCTTTCGTCCCCGGTAGGCCCCGCGCTGCTTAGCCAGCACGATTCCCTCGCGCTGACGTTCGCGGATCAGAGCGCGCTCGAACTCAGCAAAGGCTCCCATGACCGACAGCATCAGATTGGCCATCGGTGAGTCCTCGCCGGTGAACGTTAGCCCTTCTTTGACGAACTCCATGCGCACGCCCCGTTGTGTCAGCCCTTGGACGATGCGGCGCAGGTCATCAAGGTTGCGTGCCAACCTGTCCATGCTATGCACCACCACGGTGTCGCCCTCGCGGACGAAGGCCAGCAGCCTTTCAAGTTCGGGACGTTGTGTGTCCTTGCCTGAAGCCTTATCGGTGAATACCTTGCCGACTTCTATTTGTTCCAGTTGTCGATCAGGATTCTGGTCGAAGCTGCTGACGCGAACGTAGCCGATACGTTGACCTTGCAAGATGCCTCCAAAGGTAAAAATGTCAGGATGAAATCTATTACCCTTGGCTGAATGTATCAATAAATATAAATTAATACCCTACTCTGACGTTGTTTGTGCTCAACATCTGACATCAGGTTAGGGTATAGTCTTAACTGACACCACCTCCCAGGGCCTGATATAAAGCAACACTATCGACTAGGCGTTGTGCCTGGACCGCAACCATATTGATCCGGATTGACTGTGCCTGTTGCTGCGCGATGAGCAGTTGCAGGTAGCTGGCCGCGCCCAGCCGGTATTGCCGCTCGACCGACTGCAAGGAGGCCTGTGCAGCCATATCAGCGGCAGCGAGGGCAGTCAAAGTTTGTGCATCGCTTTCCACCGCGCGCAGGGTGTCGGCGACGTTACGCAAAGACTCCAATACGACGCTCTGGTAATTGGCTACGGCGGCATCAAAAGCGGCGAGCGCCGCTCTTTTTTCTGCGGGTAGCCCTGGATTAAAAAGAGGCTGGGTGAGCTGCGCAACCAGGCCCCACACTGCCGAGCCACCACCGAACAGGGCACCGGTGGTCAGCGCCTGAGAACCAAGGTTGGCGCTCAGGTTGATCTGTGGGTAGAGCTTGGCGACAGCCACACCATAGTCTGCATTGGCCGCATGCAACAGCGCCTCTGACGCCTGGATATCCGGTCGGCGGCGCACCAGTTCTGAGGGCACGACGAGCGGCATCTCGACGGGTAGAGTGAAATCGGCCAGAGTGAAGGCCGGGATGCCACCCGTGCCTGGGGCACGACCGGCTAGCACCGCCAGTAGATGTTCGGTTTGTTGCAGTTGTTTACGCAGCGCAGGCAGTTCTGCCCGCGTTTGCTCCGCCTGAGCTTGTAGGCTCAACGCTTCATCAGGTGAGGCCTGACCGATACGCACGCGTTCATGGGCTAGGCGCAGTTGCTCATCCTGCACGCGCAAAATGGCAGTAGTGGCTTCTAGTTGCGCGGCGAGGCGTGCTCGGGTAATGGCAGCGGTTGCTATGTTGCCGGCAAGGGCCAGGCGCGCAGCATTCAGTTCGAAGCGACGGTAGTCGGCGCGAGCAGCCAAGGCTTCGAGTGCGCGCCGGTTGCCGCCAGCCAGATCGAGGTTGTAATGCACGCCAACGCTGGCGTTGTAGAGGCTGAATTGACGTGCGTCTCCGCTCAACCCTTGGCTACTGGGACTCATTTGCTGGCGCTGAGATCCCAGTGCGACATCTACCTGTGGATATTGCGTCGAGCCCGCCTGTGCGGCAAGAAGCTCCTGCGCCTGTCGCAAATTGGCGCTGATGCTCGCCAGCGTCGGGCTGACATGGAAAGCTTCGTTTATCAGTCCGTCGAGTGCGGATGAACCCAAGCTTTGCCACCATTGCGTTTCGATCGGAAGCCCTTCGACTAGACGTTGTGTTTCGCCGAACTGCGTGGGAGCGGACACGGTTCTATCAGCTACCGGTGTTGCAGTGTAGCGAGCCACATCGGGTGCGGTGGGACGCTGAAAATCAGGGCCGGCGGCGCAGCCGGCCAGACCGGCGGTGACCAGACCAGCTACCAGGTAAGTTGCCGCAAGCCGTCTTTCGAGGCTGATGGGGCGCTGGCATGTTTTAGCGTGCTCCATAAAAATGCTCCACGAAAGGTTTACGGAAAGCTTGGTGGCAGCCCAAGCAGCTTTCCTGCACGTGGGCGAATGATTGGATCACCGCCTTGCCGTCGCTGCTCGCAGCAGCCAGCTTCATGGCCAGCGCCGCCTCGTGAGTCTGCGCGTCAAAGTTTCTGAACTTGGTCGCATCAGCGCCGAGGTAAGCAAGGATGCGCATTTTTTCAGTAAGCGGTGGCTCGGGGTGTGCAGCAACTTTTGGGGCGAGCTGAACGACCTGAACCCATTCCTCCTGCGAAATCGCACCGGTAATAGCCTGCATGTTGCGCCCGAGTTCCTGCATGATCTTGCGTAGCGCCAGTGGCTCAACCTGGGTAGCGTCACCAGCCCAAGCTGGCAACTGAAAACCCCATAAAAGCAGGCAGGCCGTAACGGTCAGGGTGATAGTTCCAAATGCGTGGCTGTGTTTGCGGTGGGTCATGAAATTCTCCTGTAATTCAATCGTTCTCTCATTCGAACTCCCGCCCTTCGCCAGCTTCCTCATGGGTCACGCCGTCGCGGATGTGGTAGATGCGCTTGAATGTGGGGATGATCTTTTCGTCATGGGTGACGACGATGATGGCGGTCTCGAACTTCCGGGCCATGTCGTTGAGGATGCGGATTACAGCCATGGCGCGCTCGGAATCCAGCGGCGCAGTGGGTTCATCGGCCAGGATCACCGGCGGACGATTGACCAGTCCGCGCGCGATGGCGACCCGTTGCTGCTCGCCACCGGAGAGTTGCGAGGGCATTGCGCGAGCTCGGTGTTGCACATCAAGCGCTGTGAGCAATTCCAGTGCCTTCGCGCGCGACTCTCCATTCGCGACGCCTGCAAGCATCGGCAGCAGCGCCACGTTGTCGGTGACATCGAGAAACGGAATCAGGTACGGCGCCTGGAAAACGAAACCAATCTTGTCACGCCGTAAGGCGCGCAGGTCGCGGACTTTCCAGCCATCGGCGTAGATCACTTCATCGCCCAGCGTCATGCGACCGGCGGTCGGTTCGATCACCGCACCCAGACACTTGAGCAGCGTGCTCTTGCCGGACCCGGAAGGGCCGATCAGTCCCACCACTTCACCAGGCGCAACATGCATATTCACGTCTCTCAAGGCAAAGACAGCGGTGTCACCATCGCCATACCGCTTGCTTAAACTTTCGATGTGTATCCCTTTGCCACTCATCTCAACCTCCAATGGCTTCGGCCGGATCGACCTTGAGTGCTATGCGAATGGCGACGAGGCTAGCTAGAACGCAGATCACGAGCACGGCAAAAAAACCGGCGACAGAATCCATTGGCGTGAGCAGGACATATTTTGGAAAAGCCGGTGCTGAAAAGGTGGCTGTGATCTTGCCGACCACGAAGCCAATCACGCCCAGGGCGAGCGCCTGCTGCATGATCATCGCGGCGATGGTTCGGTTGCGTGTGCCGATGAGCTTCAACACCGCGATCTCACGGATTTTGTCCATCGTCAGCGAATAGATGATGAAGGCAACGATGGCCGCGCTAACGATGGCCAGAATCACAAGGAACATGCCGATCTGCTTGGCCGAGGTGGCGATCAGCTTGCCGACGAGGATGTCTTCCATCTGTGCCCGGGTGTAGACCGTCAAACGCTTCCAGCGCTGGATGGATTCGGCAACCTCGTCCGGCGCATGACCAGGTTTCAGAGTGACCAGCACGGCATTGACGAACGCGTTGCTGCTCTGTGAAGCAATCACGGCATCCAGCAAACCTGGATCACCGGGTCGATTGAAGACCGGGTTGGCTTCGGTGCGACGCCGGCTTTGCCAGATGGCATCGTTGTCCTTGAGGAACTGGGCCTCCTGGGCATCTTTGAGCGGAATGAATACCATCGGGTCGCCGCTGGACGACACCATGCGCCGTGTCAGCCCCACGACGGTGTAATGATTGCGGCGAATGGCAAGACGATCTCCCAGTTTGAAGCCGGTGGCGATGTCGGCCACAGCCTCGTAGTGACCGCGCGTGATCTGGCGTCCAGCGACGAGATAAGGAGGCCATCCTGGTGTAGCCCCCAACGCACCGGGCGCGATGCCGACCACCATGGTGCGTACATCACTCTCGCCCTTGCGTACCTGCATGGTCAGGTAGGTCGCGTTCGCTGCCTGTGAGACTCCCGGCATGGCGAGAATGGCGCGATACACGTCATCGTTGAGGCTGGACGACTCCGCATAAGGACCCAGAGTATCCTTTTGCACCACCCAAAGGTCAGCGCCACTGTTGTCGAGCAACGCCTTGCCGTCGTCCACCATGCCTCGGTACACCCCAGCCATGACTAGGGTGACGCCGATCAGCAGACCCAGACCGATGCCGGTGAAGACGAATTTCCCCCAGGCATGGAGAATGTCGCGGCCGGCCAGGCTGATCATCGTGAAACTCCCGGGATATGCTCGACCACATGGATGCGGCTGCGCGCCGTCAGTGCCTTTTCGCTATAGGTCACAACCTGGTCCCCATTCTTGAGCCCTTCGCGCACCTGCACGTAACCATTGAGGTCGGAAGTGCCGAGCTTGACCGGGGAGAAATGCAGATCACCATCCACGATTTGCCAGACACCAACTTTATCGCCTTCACGCTGGACGGCAGCGTTGGGGATCAGTGGAGCGGCCGGGAGCGCCGGCAAGTCAACCGTGACTTCGGCCAGTTCACCCACTGGTGGCAAAGGTTCTGGTTTGTTATCGAATGTCACCTTGGCAAGCGTTTCCTCGGTTACCGCGTCGGCCTTGGGTTCCACCCGCAGCACGCGACCTTTCAAGGTCTGGCCACCACGCGAACGCAGGACGATATGAGCCGGCAGCCCCCCAGCCAGCCCCGATGCGCTGATCTGGTCGAAGCGCACATTGATCCACAAACTCTTGGGGTCGATCACTTCCACCACGGCCTGGCCCGCGACGATGGTCGTGCCGGGATCGGCATCGCGCACGGCGACTACACCGTCGACCGGCGCGATCAGGCGCAGATTGCTCCGCTGCGCGACGAGTGCTTCGCGGTCGGAGCGTGCCCGGGCAATATCTTCCCGAGCGGCGGATAGGGCGGCATCGGCGATCTGCAGTTCCTGCCGCTTGGTGGTGACGATTTCCTCGCTGGTCGAGCGCACCGCAAACAATTGCTCATAGCGGCGCGCCTGGGTTTGCGCGTAGGCTTGCCGGGCTTCTGCCTCGCGCAAAGCCGCTTCCGCCCGCTTGAATACAGACTCCTGTGAGCGCACCCGATCATCAAGGTCGACCGGCTCCATCTCGCCGAGCACCTGTCCGGCCTTGACCTGGTCGCCTACATGCACCTCCAGGCGTTTGACGCGCCCGGCAAACGTCGGCCCGATCTTGTAGGTGTAGCGCGCCTCCACCGTGCCGATGCCGAACAGCGCCGGTGTGATAGCCCGTGATTCCACACTTGCCACCGTCACAGCGACCGGGGCGAGCGGCCCTGATCGCAGACCGACATAAATAAAAAGCACCAGCAAAGGAATGATGACGGCAAGCAGTGCCAGGGTGCGGCCTTGCAAGGGTAACTTTTTCATTGCGCACTCCTTATGCCACGCCGATAAATTGCAAAGACGCGCGGCGCATCGCGGTGCATGCGTCCCACATCACCCGCCAACAGCGATTGCATGACCAAGCCCTGGATCGTGCCAATGAACAGCGTTGCCGCCGCCTCGTTGTCAAGCGAGGGAGACAACTCGCCGCTGGCCTTGCCTTTCTCGATGAGACGATGCAAACGTTCGCCGTAGCGCTGAATCAAGGTTTGCACCATGCGCTTGGCCGGTGTCGATTCGGCACGCTGAAGCTCACCAAACATCATTCTTGGCACGCCTGGGTGCTCAGCTACGAATTCGATATGACTCATGAACATCGCCTCCATGGCTGCCAAGGGCGACTCGATTCCTTGTGCGGATCGATCGATTCTGGCTAATAGGCGCTCTGCTACCCACTCCATGACCGCCTGCCAAATGGCTTCCTTGTTCGGGAAGTGCCGAAACAGCGCACCCTGGGTCAAGTTCATGTGTTTAGCGATAGCCGCAGTGGTTATCTCGCTTGGGTTTTGTGAACCGGCAAGCGCCACGACGGACTCGACAGTTACGGCACGACGTTCATCGGCCGGCAGATGCTTTGGATGGGTGTTCACGAGCACTCCTTGTAAGATAGTAATTGATTACTATCTTACCACAAGAGGCAACTCAAACAAGAGAAAACCCGACGTACTCGTCAATATCTAGAGTCTGCAATGGGCTTAACGTGCTTTATTTAATGAGATGGTCACTCCCTCCTTCCCGGTACTATGCTGAGGACAGGCTTTCATTCGGAGAACTATCATGGAAAACATTGCGCTCATTGGTATCGATCTGGGTAAAAACTCTTTCCATATTCATTGCCAGGATCGTCGCGGGAAGGCTGTTTACCGTAAAAAATTTACCCGGCCAAAGTTGATCGAATTTTTGGCGACATGCCCCGCTACAACCATCGCAATGGAAGCCTGTGGCGGTTCTCACTTTATGGCACGCAAGTTGGAAGAGTTGGGGCATTCCCCAAAGCTGATATCACCACAATTTGTCCGCCCGTTCGTTAAAAGCAATAAAAACGACTTTGTCGACGCCGAAGCTATTTGTGAAGCTGCATCGCGTCCGTCTATGCGTTTTGTGCAGCCCAGAACGGAATCTCAGCAGGCAATGCGGGCTCTGCATCGTGTCCGTGAATCCCTGGTTCAGGATAAGGTAAAAACAACCAATCAAATGCATGCTTTTCTGCTGGAATTTGGCATTAGCGTTCCCCGAGGAGCTGCCGTTATTAGCCGACTGAGTACCATTCTTGAGGATAATAGTTTGCCTCTTTACCTCAGCCAGTTATTGCTGAAATTACAACAGCATTATCACTATCTTGTTGAGCAGATTAAAGATTTGGAATCCCAGTTGAAACGAAAGTTGGACGAAGATGAGGTTGGACAGCGCTTGCTGAGCATTCCCTGCGTCGGAACACTGACAGCGAGTACTATTTCAACTGAGATTGGCGACGGGAAGCAGTACGCCAGCAGCCGTGACTTTGCGGCGGCAACAGGGCTTGTACCTCGGCAGTACAGCACGGGAGGTAGGACGACATTGCTGGGAATTAGTAAGCGAGGTAATAAAAAGATCCGAACTTTGTTGGTTCAATGTGCCAGGGTATTCATACAAAAACTGGAACACCAGTCTGGCAAATTGGCCGATTGGGTCAGGGATTTACTGTGCCGGAAAAGCAACTTTGTCGTCACTTGTGCTCTGGCAAACAAGCTGGCCAGAATAGCCTGGGCCCTAACGGCACGACAGCAAACTTATGTAGCATAACGGCAGAAATACACCGGTTTAAAGAATTACTGATCTGGTTTTGCGAATACTGATATTGATGATACTAACGGCCCACCGGCCTGTTGAGGAACCTGTAAAACGGAAAGGCTCATTGAAGCCGTATATTTTCTGGAGGTTCATCAGGCGCGGAACTCATCAAGGCGCGGGAATAAAATCCCATTCAGACGCCGGATAGATTCAAGCAAGCCAACTTGTCGTCAAAATCGGTGTTGCAAAAACGGGAGTGACCATAGATTCCGTTTTCTGAGACGTCCCCAGTATGGCAACCACGATCAGTCTGCTGGAGCCGGTTATAGCCGCACTGCTGGCCGTTGTGCTCGTCGGTGAAAGGCTGCCGCCTTCCGGATGGGCAGGCGTCGGACTGATAGTTGCGTGTCTGGGGCTCATCACCGTTCCGGCTGGAAAGTTACGTTTCAGTCTGTTCCGGCAACGGAAAGAAAACTTTGAAATCGCAAAAAGGAAAGAATTATGAAAGATAAAGCGTCATTTGACTCATTTTCGGCTCTCGATATGCGTGCCGGTACCATCATCAGGGTTGAGGAGAGTAAAACATCAAAGCCCACCTGGCGCATGACTATTGACCTAGGACCAGAACTGGGAACAAGGGTGTCATGCGGTGCGTATATTAACTATGCAGCAGAAGACCTGCAGGAAACGCAGGTAATCTGCATCGTCAATCTGGGTACCATGAAGATGGGACCTGAAAAGTCAGAGGTGCTGGTACTTGGTGTGTCTGATGGTTCAGGCGGGACGATCCCGCTGACGACAGAAAAGCGCGTCGATAACGGTGAATGCGTTTTCTGAAAATCGGCAGATAAAGCCACGTATGGGCAAGAAAATGCTTCCTAAAAATTTCAGTGAATATGTCTGCTTATCGCTCAAAGCTGCCTGTCAAAGTGGTCAAGCTTCACATAGCTCAGAGGTACAAAAAATAACCTTAACGTACAATAATTTTCGATATCCAAACTGACCCCTAAACAGTGAGCCGCTTGACGACTACCAGAACCGCCTGATTTCTGATGCCGTTGAGCGCCTTATGCAAAGGTCAGATCGCTCTTATCCGATTAGTAAGTTGCGACCACTTATTCTGGAGCCTGATGATACTGAAACCCGGCGGCATGGGCTTAAAGCCCGTCTGAAGCCCTGGACTCAGGGAGAGGAATTTGGCTGGGTGATCGATAACCCTGAAGATACGTTTGATGTGGATAATCTGGATGTGTTCGGTATTGATGGAACGGAGTTCCTGGATAATAAGGTACTTTCCAGCGTTGCTTCATTCTACCTGATCTACCGTGTCACCATGCTGGCCGATGGCCGCCGACTCCTTATCTACATGGATGAGTTCTGGCAATGGATTAACAACGAAGCGTTCAGGGATTTTGTTTATAACAAACTCAAAACCGCTCGTAAGCTGGATATGGTGCTTGTCGTAGCGACACAATCGCCGGATGAACTAATTAAATCACCTATCGCGGCTGCCGTTCGTGAGCAATGCGCAACACATATTTATCTGGCGAACCCTAAAGGGAAACGTAATGAGTATGTGGACGAGCTGCAAGTCAAAGAGCTTTATTTTGACAAAATTAAAGCCATTGACCCGCTCTCTCGTCAGTTCCTGGTCGTTAAAAACCCACAGAGGAAGGGGGAAAGTGATGATTTTGCGGCTTTTGCAAGACTGGATTTGGGGAAGGCGGCGTATTACCTACCGGTTCTCAGCGCATCGAAACCTCAGCTTGAACTGTTCGATGAAATCTGGAAAGAGGGAATGAAGCCGGAAGAGTGGCTTGATACCTATCTGGAACGTGCAAACCTGATTTAAGGAACCTCCTATGAAAAAGCATATCGTTGCGGCACTTATCGCCTCTGTTACGGTTATCTCTGGTGCTCAGGCTGGTATTCCCGTTGCCATTGATGCAAGCCCTGAATGGGCTATCGAAGCGCAGCGCTGGACAGAACGTCTCAAACAGTGGCAGGACACGGTGAGCCACTACCAGAAACAGATCAATGCCTATAAGCAGGAGCTGCTGACCAAAACGGGCATTCGTGATGTTCAGGGACTGGTGCAGTCTGCGCAATCTGTCAGTAAGGAGCTGGAGAAGATTTACGACCAGGGGAACTCCTTCATTGATGATTACATTAAGAACCCGGAAGCCGCCCTGTCTGAGCAAGCCAGATCTCTTCTGGCCGATTATAAGGTGACAAACACCTGTAAAGGCCTGGGTTATACAGGTGACCTTGTGCGGGGCTGTGAAGCCTCGTTCCTGTCCCAACTAGCGGGGATCGAGTACGGCAATAAGCTGGAAAGTAAACTGCGTGAAGATAATCAGGAGATGGCCGATCTTATCGACCAGGTGAAGAACGCCCAGGACACGAAAGCCACGCAGGACGCGACAAACGCTGTATCTCTGGCAAGCCTGAAATTTAACAAGCTCAAATTTCAGTATGAAATGTATCGCGATAAGCAGCGCGATCTTGCAGAATACAAGGAGAAAATGTTACAGGCCGCATATCAGCAAAAACAATTAGGAGCGGTTAATACCGATACCCCTGTTGTAGACTATAAAGCGGCGTTTGATCAGCAGAGCTATGAAATGAACTGAGGAGGAATCTTGAAAAAATATGGAGTAGTTGCAGCGTTGGGGCTTACTTTCTTTCTTGCCGGGTGCGAAGAGGTTAAATCTGTAGATTGGTGGCAATCTCATCCTGACGAAGCAACTAAAAAAGTAGCTGAATGCAAAAAGTCAGGTAGTGATAGTGATAATTGCAAAAATGCTAAAGACGGTTTATTTAGATATAAGCAATTACATCCTAAGCACGTTGATTATAAAGATGCATTCAAAGATGTTTTGGGTAAAGAGGGAAGTTAAAAGGAGCCATTATGGCAACTTCTAGGTTTTTCCAAGCCGCCCATGACGTTATTGTTAAAAACATTGACCAGTCTTTGACTGGTCAATTAGATAATTTTTCTTCAATAGCGTATCAATTGGGTAAGTATGGTATTTCTATCTATATATTATGGTATGCATACACCACTGTAGTTGGTAAACAGAAAACCGCAGTTCAAGATTTTCTATGGAACTTATGTCGATTTTGGCTGATTCTTATCTTTGTCAGAAATATCGGTGGTTGGCTAGATAGTGCTAATCAGGCTATGGATGGGCTAAGGGAAACATTTGCAGGTGGTGACCCGTGGAAATGGGTTGATGAACTTTGGGAAAAAGTTCAGCAAGTGGCAGCATATCTTATGCCTAAAGATACATCTACATATGTTAAAACTGATGGCTCAATCGCAGCGATATTGACATATGCTGGCGGTATCTTAGCTCTGTTGTTGACATCTATAGTTTATCTTGCCGCTGAGGTGACGCTTAAAATGCTAGCTGTTACTGCACCTCTGTTTATTATTTGTCTGTCTTTCGGTTTTTTACGACAAATGTTTAATAGCTGGCTACAGCTAATATTTAGCTCATGCTTGATATTTCTGTTTTGCGGTTTGGCAATTAGAGCTGGGATGACTTTTTTAAATGGCATCCTGACAATATCTATAGCAAATGCAGATGAGCTAAATCTAATCTCAACTGGCGCTCAGGCCGGGGTTGCAGGTGCATTCATGGCCTGGATTATCTGGCAAGCCAAAACCTATGCTTCCCAGCTCGCAGGGGTAGGTGTTGAAGGCGCGATGCAGGGGGCAGCCGCAATGGGGATTGGTGCTGGCGTGTTCGGCGCTTCCCGTATGGGGCGCAATATGCTTGGCATGGGTAAAAATGCAGGGATAGGAGCATGGAAAGGTGTTCGCCGTCAGGATAATGGTTTTAGCCAGTCGCCTGGTGTTTCTGGCAAGCTGGGGAATCTGACAGGACAGGGAGTTAACATTGGTGCCAAGAGACTTCGACAGGCTGCTATTGATATGGCGAAAAAGAAATACGGAGGATAATTTCATGGATGCTCTTAATACAGGTTTGTGTATTCTTATTATCCTTCTTTTGATTACGATAATCTCAAGCATCTGCGTATAATATTCACTCCTTTGTTTAGGTAATATTAATATGAAACTACTTATCACGGCTATCGTGACGCTTTGCCTCGTCGGATGCCAGGCGTCACATAAACAACCCCCGGTGTCCGGGAAAAGCGAACCTGTTAATTCAGCAGAGGTAATGCGCAATGGGGTTTAATCTTTCAGAATTAAAACTGCCTGGTTTTAACAAGAAAAAAGAAGTAACGGACTCTTCAACTACTTTTGAAGAGAAAAATGTATTGATGCAGGAGAAAATGAACCGCATTTATAAATTCGGTGGTATTGCAGGGATGGCCGTAGGTGTATTGTCTCTGCTGGCTCTGAATGGGGCGCTGCCGTTAAAGAGTACGGTTGTCGAAGCTTATCTTATTAATGGTGTCACTGGTGTTGCTGAAAGGCTGACTTCCGTTAAAAAAGAAAACCTCTCTGAAAATGAAGCACTGGCGAAATACTTTATTACTCAGTATGTGAAGCGTCGTGAAGGGTATAACTATTTCAGTCTCCAGCATGATTATGATTATGTTCTGTTATACAGCGCTGAGAATGTTGCGACGGATTACAACGCTTTAATCAACAGCAACCAGTCACCAAAGGTTATTTATAATAAAGCGGAAAAAACAGCATCCGTTCAGGATAATCCCTCCGTGATTATCAGTCCGTCATCACGGCGCGATGATAAGGATATGGGGGCATATGTCAGGTTTAAATTAACCATTCGAAATGTCGCGACAGGCCAGGATGATTATGAATACTGGAACGTCAGACTGACCTACCGTATTGAACCACAGGTCGAAATGGCATCGGGTGACCGAAATAATAACCCGCTTAAATTCGTTGTAACGAGCTATGTACGCGATAAAGAAGTGAAAGGGTGAAAACTATGAAAATGAATAAAGGAGCGCTAATCGTGGCGCTTCTGTTGGTGTCTCACGTCTGCCATGCAGCCGTTACGCCAGCAGCCAGCCGTTTCGACCCCCGTAATCAGGTTGTCAGTTATAACCCGCAAAACACGACTGTTATAAACAGTGCGGTCGGCTATACAACCACACTGGTATTTGACGAGGATGAAACGGTAATCAGTGCCAGAACCGGCTTTCCCCAGGGCTGGGAAGTGAACAAAGAAGATAACCTGGTGTATCTGGAAGTAAAGCCCGTCAAACAGACAGTACAGAAGAACAGTACCGATGACAGTGGCAACCAGTCTTCAGAGGTGGTCAGTGTTGCTCTTGATCCTGAAAACGACCTGGAACGCTGGCGAACAAACCTGTTTGTTCGCACAACAAAACGTAATTACAGCATGGAGCTGAACGCCCGAACGTTCCGGCAGCCGGACAAGATCGCTTTTGTTGTTAATTACCAGTACCCGCAGGAACGCCGGAAGGAACAGGCCGAAATCGAGAAGAAACGGATTGAGGCTCTCAACAAGCGGCAGGAAGAACAGGCAATCAACCGTTCTCTTGAAAACGCGAAGTCCCCCCGGAACTGGGATTACTGGAAGCGGGTAGCTGACGGCAGTCAGTCAATCAGCCCGGATTATGCGTATGACGATGGCCGCTATACCTGGTTTGGCTTCAGCCCCCTGAAAAAAATCCCCAGCGTCTTTGTTATGAGTGGCGAACAGGAAACGCTGACTAACCCGGTAGTCAAAAACAGCGGCAGTTTCACCGTTGTTGGTGTTCCTGTAGACCAGCGTTTTGTATTGCGTATGGGAAATCAGGTTGTTGGGGTTGAAAACCGGGGCTTTGGCAAAGTCCGGCTTCCGGCAGGAGATACCGTTTCCCCGAACGTTGAGAAAGAGGTGATCCAGTGAGCGAACAGGAAAATAAAATCCCGACCGCAGTAGAAATTGAACAGGCACTACGGGAGAGACTTCAGAAAGATAATGAGCAAAACGATAAAACGGATAACGGAGAAAGTGAAGGACAACCAGTTAAACGCCTGGGTATCGAGAAGCTTAAAAAATCGCGTAAGGGGCTGGTGATTATTATCGCTGCATTTCTTCTGCTGGCCGCCGGGGTGTCGGTCTACTATATCCCGTCGATTATCCGTGCAATGTCCAGCGGTGACGAAAAGCCAGCCAGTAATGCGGTATCTACTGGTTCAGTAAAACGCGCGACAGGTCTCAGCGATGATGTTGATCCATTCAACACCAGGGCAGAACCGGCTAAGACGGAAGAGCGGAAGGAAAGCAGCGACAAAGCGGAAATGCCAACGGAAAAAGTACAACAGAACTTCAGTCGTGCGCTGGATGTGGCCTATGGAGGAAGCAGCTCTGCTTCCTCAGGTTCCGGTGGGAGTTCTTCATCGGCCAGCAATACAAGGAACGAGGAGAACGGCAGTGACAAACAGGCCGAGGTTCAGCCTGTTAACTCAGGGCAACCCGCGCAGCTTTCAAAAATTACACGCGTTCCTTATGACCCTAACCTTTTCATTCCTGAAAATACCGCGATTAAGTGCTCGCTGGACAGACGATTTATCTCTGATCTGGCTGGCAAGCTGGTCTGTACGATTAATGAGGACGTATACAGTGCAAACAGGAATGTAAAACTAATTGAAAAGGGAACTGCCGCATATCTGATGTATAAAACGGGAACGTTCAATCATGGTCAGGGAGCCGTGTTTATCGCTGCTACGAAGCTGAGAACACGCAAGGAACCTTTCATTGATATTCCGCTGATTGATACGCAGGCGGCGGGAGCGCTGGGTGAGGCCGGGGCTTCAGGCTGGATTGACACACATTTTGCAGATCGCTTTATGGGCGCGATGATGGTTGGCATGATCCCCGATGTGGCACAGGCGGCAAGCGGAGCAGCCAAAAGTAATAAAGACAATCAGACCGATTATACAGCTAACAGTCGCCAGGCTTTTGCTGATATAGCACGCGAAGCGTTTGCAAACAGTGTGAATATCCCGCCAACGCTTTATAAAAACCAGGGGGAAATCATTACTCTGATTGTTGGTCAGGATCTGGATTTCTCCAGCATCTACAAATTAAAAATGGTGGGTTCCCGGAGGTAATTTGATAACGCTGGATATCAAAGAGTTTTCAATGCTGTCAGGAATAAGGGAAAGCGAAATATACCATCATATTCGTAAGGGCATACCAATAAATGGCGTTCCTTTCCCCAAACCACTGAAACAATTCAAAACGCACCGATTTAATTACGAAGAAGTCATGCGTTTTATTGGAGATCTTAAAAGAAAAGGTGGATTATGAAGGATGCAGAGAACAGACATATTGTTTACGAAATAATAGATGAATACTTCCACCACTGGCTTAATGAAGTTGATGGTTTAACTGAAATCGCGGTAAATCGGCCTGATGAACTTTTTGTTAAAGTGAGTGGGAAATGGCAGCAGCATGAATTAAAAATGGATTTTAAAGATTGTATGTCATTTGCAGGAGCTATTTCTGATTATCATGATGGTGGGTCGGTTACACCAGAATATCCCTTACGTTCTGTTACGCTCCCCGGAGGGGAGCGTGTACAAATAGTCATTCCCCCGGCAACGGAACGGGAAACGGTGTCTATTACAATTCGTAAGCCGTCCAGTGTGTTTATCGACCATGATACCTTTGTTAAACAGGGGTTTTACTCAAGGCTAAATCAAGGTGTTGAATTCAGGGATAAAGAAGATGAATTATCTTTAATGTTTAAAGATAATTGTTTTGAACGATTTGTCCCTGAATGTCTGGTTAAGGGTAAAACGATGGTCTTTTGTGCAGGAACGGGGGCGGGTAAAACAACCTTTGCAAATGCCTGTCTTCAGTACATACCCCATCATTTACGATGTATTTCAATCGAAGATACAGATGAAGCAAAGTTCAGGTTTCACAAAAATCATGTGAAATTGTATTACCCGTCAGAAGGGGAAAGTAGCACTGTCAGCTCCGCTTCTCTTTTACGTTCTGGTTTTCGTATGAACCCGGACAGAATCCTCATGACTGAGGTTCGCGGTGCGGAAGCCTGGGATTTTCTCAAAGGCTCAAGTTCAGGCCATGCAGGGAACCTTACAACCGTCCATGAGAGCACCCCTGAAGATGCTGTGCTTGGGCTGGTTCAGCGGTGTTATATGAACCCTGAATGTCAGAATTTACCCTACAACATTATATTGCGGAGGGTGTTAAGCAACGTCGATGTGATTATGAGTATTAAGTACATTGATGAAGAGGATCGCCGATTTGCATCGGGTATTTACTATCGTGATATTCATTTTCAGGAATACTTTGAAAAGCTGAAGGAGTGATTATGTCTCTAAAACTACCCGATAAAGGCCAGTGGGCTTTTATTGGTCTGGTTATGTGTCTTGTGACGTATTATACTGGCTCAGTTGCTGTTTACTTCCTGAACGGAAAAACGCCGCTTTATATATGAAAGAATTTTGATTCCATGTTGCTGTGGCGGATAATAACAGAGAGTAATATACGGACAGATATCAGATTAACCGCTATCCCCTCTCTTTTATCAGGTATGGTTTCATCTCTCATTGTGCCTGTTTTTATAATCTGGCAACTGAATAAAACGGATGTTGCTCTTTATGGTGACGCGAAGTTTGCCAGTGATAATGATTTAAGGAAATCGAAGCTTCTGAAATGGGAGAAAGAAAACGATACTGATATTCTGGTCGGGGCGTATAAAGGTAAATACCTGTGGTATACCGCACCAGATTTTGTATCACTTGGCGCAGGAACCCGAGCAGGTAAAGGGGCTGCAATCGGTATTCCAAACCTGCTGGTCAGGAAACATTCCCTGATTGCATTAGATCCAAAACAGGAACTGTGGAAAATCACCAGTAAGGTACGTGAAAAACTGCTGGGTAATAAAGTCTATCTTCTTGACCCTTTCAACAGTAAAACGCATCAGTTTAACCCGCTTTTCTATATTGATTTAAAAGCAGAGAGCGGGGCTAAAGACCTGCTGAAGCTGATTGAGATCCTGTTCCCGTCTTACGGTCTGACCGGAGCGGAAGCTCACTTTAATAACCTCGCGGGGCAGTACTGGACGGGGCTGGCAAAACTGCTTCATTTCTTTATTAACTACGACCCTTCCTGGCTTGGTGAGTTCGGGCTTAAACCTGTTTTCTCAATTGGTTCTGTAGTCGATTTGTACAGCAACATTGACCGGGAACTGATACTCAGTAAGCGAGAAGACCTGGAGGGAACGAAAGGACTTGATGAAAACGCACTGTATCATCTGCGCGATGCACTGACCAAAATCAGGGAGTATCACGAAACAGAGGATGAACAACGTTCGAGTATTGATGGTTCGTTTCGTAAGAAAATGAGTCTGTTTTATCTTCCGACTGTCCGTAAATGCACAGACGGAAATGATTTTGACCTTCGCCAGTTGCGCCGGGAAGATATCACTGTTTATGTTGGCGTTAATGCTGAAGATATGTCACTGGCCTATGACTTCCTCAACCTGTTCTTTAATTTCGTTGTGGAAGTCACGTTACGTGAAAACCCTGACTTTGACCCGACCCTGAAACATGACTGTCTGATGTTCCTGGATGAGTTTCCGTCTATTGGTTACATGCCAATCATTAAAAAAGGTTCGGGTTATATTGCCGGGTTTAAACTCAAACTTCTGACGATTTATCAGAATATCAGTCAGCTTAATGAAATCTATGGTGTTGAAGGTGCCAAAACGCTGATGAGTGCGCATCCCTGCCGGATTATCTATGCTGTCAGTGAAGAAGATGACGCTAAAAAGATTTCGGAAAAGCTGGGCTATATCACCACTAAATCGACAGGATCAAGTAAGACAAGCGGACGCTCGACGTCGAAAAGTAGTTCAGAAAGTGAGGCGCAGCGCGCCCTTGTGCTCCCGCAGGAGCTGGGAACGCTGGATTTTAAAGAAGAATTTATCATTCTTAAAGGTGAAAACCCGGTTAAAGCAGAGAAAGCTCTCTACTTCCTCGACCCGTATTTTATGGACAGGCTGATGATGGTAAGCCCTAAACTTACCGAGTTAACCGCCTCCCTGAATAAGACTAAAAAAGTATTGGGTGTTAAAGGGCTTAAATATCCTTCTAAAGAAAAAATGCTCTCCGTCGGTGAGCTGGAGTCAGAGGTTTTACTATGAAAAAAATGTTAATGGTCAGTGTCCTTTTTCTCTCTGCCTGTTCCTCTCCACCGGAACCGCCACAGGTTGACTGGAAACAGAATCCCGAAACGGTGAATGCACAATTAATGGACTGGCAACCGACATATTCAGTCATTAAATCAGATAAGGTTAATTCATCGTGGGTTAAGGTTATCCATGATTTCAGACCTGAAAACCGCCTTTATGATGATGCTGTTTTTTATTCTGTTGCACATTCTGATTCAGTGATTGTTGAAACCAGTAATGGAAAAGACTTTTTCACAGCTAAAAACTGGTTGAGGGCGAATGGTGCAAACGGTGTCATACAGTATCGTTATAAAATGAACTGTCTTTCTTGCCGGACTACCAGTGTTTATTTATCCCGATAACGCCGGATTAATAAAATTCCTGCAATTTTATTGAGCCGGGGTTGAACAACCGCAGGGCGTTAGTTGCCCGTTATCCATGAGGTGTATATGAAAAAGACCGTAACAACGGCAGTGCTGCTTTGTGCGTTCGCTGCCGGAACTGCTCATGCTGAGGAAAAGGCCGACCCGAACGATCCATGTGCAATGGTGTTATGCCTTGCCGGAAAACTTGACGGAAGTAGTCCGGCAGAGTGTGACCCGATGTATAAAAGTTTTATGTCAATCAGGAAAAAAAATAAACATGGTTTTTTACCCAATCACACGGCAGATGCCAGGAAGAAAAAACTAAATGAATGTCCTTCGGCTGATGCAGGTACAGTAAACAAAATTATTTCAAGCTTTGGTCGATTGAAAAACTTTTAAGTCTGTTATGGTTTAATTCTGATGTGAATACGCAAGTTTCAGGGGTGAGACTGGAACTTGCGAACATTTTTTACAGGGGGGAAGGATGAAAATTATTAATGCACCTGATGCAAGAAGTGTACGGATCTCCGGAATTGAAATTATCGATAGTGCCAAAGCGGTCGCTTCTGTTTTTACTGAAATCTTGTTGTTTATGGTCTGGTTTCCGGCAATTGTCTATGGGCTTTATCGTGTTGTTATCGCTTTGTGGGATGCTTCCTTAAAGCCGCAATCGCTCATGGAGTTTATTAATTTCATGGTTGAGTTATACAGCTATGTACTTCCTTCACTGGCTGTTATCGCAGTGGCTTTAATTGTCGTTTTATCCATTTTTAAACGACTCTCATCAATATGGGAGGGAAGAAAGCAATGAGACATTTTCTTAATGCTCTTTCCTTTGCTGTTGCCCTGTTGCCAGCTACATTGTGTGCTGCTCAGATTCAGGGGAAGGTTATTCGTGTACTTGATGGTGACACCATTGAAGTATTGCAGGAGCAACAACCTGTCAGGGTTCGTCTCCTGAATATCGATGCCCCGGAAAAAAAACAACCCTTTGGACGCTGGTCAACTAATCAACTTAAAGCCATTCTTGCAGGACAATCCGTTACCGTCTCTTATACACAAACAGATCGCTACGGGCGAATCCTGGGACGAGTGATAACAGCGAACGGCACTGAGGCTAACCGCCAGCAAGTGCTAAAAGGGGCTGCATGGGTTTATGACAGGTACAACACCGATAACTCATTACCGGCTCTGCAACGGGAAGCACAGACACAGAAGCGCGGCCTGTGGGCTGATAATCAACCTGTTCCCCCGTGGGAATGGCGGCATAAAAAATAAGAGGGTTTTCATTATGAAATGTCCAGAGCAATTAGATGGATGGTGTGATTGCGGCAAATGCAAGGCTATGCGTTTTGATAAAGATAAAAATATTCATGTTTGTCTTGTATGTCACAAAAGAGCAGAGCCGTTAGTCCCGATTGAGCTAAATTCGAATGACTGGCTTCCTGATAAAACAGAACAGTTTAGCGTTAATCTGGGTGACTGGATTAAACAAGAGGAAGCAGAGTTAGGAGAAAATGCCTTTTATCATCCTAATACCGAATACTTAAAAGTCCTCCGTGAAAACAATCTTCACGAAAAGGAATTTATTGCTAACAGTCCCGATCTTTTGAAAATGGCGCGCAAGTATTCAAAGACATACAAACACCTCGCTGAAAAAGATAAATCCGTTATTGATTTTTGGCTGATGGAGGAAATTTTCTCTGTAACTTATGATGATGATTGAGCGAGGGAATGATGAATAAAGAAAAGGCTTTGCGTGAACTGGAAAGATTGCTTTCTAAAATGAAAGATCAGGCAAGGACTCTTGATGAATTAGAAACGGCTCAATGGCATTACATGGATTTAGTGGATATAACATCCAGTGGGTTGTTCGATATAAACACACTGGAAAAAGAAAGAAAGGAAAACCCTCATTTTATTAGAATCTCTGATGGCATGCGAGTTTTTGATGATGAACAATGTGCAGAGTTCATGTCGGTTAAACATAATCTTCCGTTACAGCTCTGTATGGCATATGTACGTAGTCATAAGTGGTGAAAACTATCATGTTTAATGAAATCGAAAAAGAACGTTTTAATAACAGAGTGAGTGTAAGGGAAGTTCGCGTCAGTGCAGATATTTTTGTTTCTTCTCTTATGACAGAAAGCGCGGCAGAAGTTGATATAGTCGTTCCTGATTCTGATTATCGATCCTTACAAAATTTGTATGACCGTCTTTGCCAGTATGCGGTTATGCATGGAGAAGATTTACAGGAGTTGTTCCAGACTGACAGTTATCAGTACATGTCATGTTTTATTCGTGATGTTGAATCATTCGTTGCTGAATTCGGTAGGGAGAATGCTTTAAAACCTCTCTTCAATCATGGTAAAGGAAGAACGGATGAGTTTCTTATTAGTTTCCCAGGAACCCACAACTCTGATGTTGGAGAGTAATCATGTACCTGCACCTTGTTCCAAGATTGTTTCATCTGATGGCAAATAAATGCCATCTTGAATCAATAACCATTCCTGAACTTGATTTCATAATCGAAGGTGATGCACTGTCAACGGGAAGACCCTACCCGAATAAAAATATCTGGGTTGGTATGAGGAAAGGCAGAAAAGCCATAAATGGACTTTTACTAAAGACTGATAAGCATCTTAAGTGGTTTACCACTGATTACCAGTGGAATATAGAAAATATGGGTATGATCAATCATCGTGTGACAACCTACATCGAAGATAACGATTTTGATATGGTCTCACACGATATAATGTTAAATGGCGGTTTTGATTCATGGGATCGTCGGGTTCATTCAGCTTATGAAAATCTTGCTCCGGTGAAAATTCAGCCAAAGATGGAGTCATTTCTCAATAAGCCAGGAGAAAATACCCATGATGTGTGGATTGAGTATGAATGGGGTGATTTTCTTAAGAGCAGAGAGGAAAGTCTGTTACTGCATACTATTCAGTCAGAGCGACTAAATACGCAACATTCTCTTTTTGAGCGACTGCCATCTTTTGAAAGCACTATTGATTTGACTAAGGGCTAATTATGAGACTTTTTATTGCAGAAAAACCCTCTTTAGCAAAAGCGATTTTTGAAGGGCTGGGTGGTAACCCAAATACTGAAAAGAAAAACGGCTACTTTGAACATGGCTCTGATGTCGTTACCTGGTGTTATGGTCATATGCTGGAGCTTTACGACCCGGAGGATTATGACGAAAAATATTCCAGGTGGAGCTTTGGTGATTTACCGATTAAATCGGTTTACCCGCCTCAGTATAAAATCAAGCCAGAATCCGAAGTACAGACCCGCATCATTTTGTCTCTTATCGATAAAGCCGACAGTATCGTTCATTCTGGCGACCCCGATGATGAAGGATGTTTGCTGGTCGATGAGATTTTAGGTTATGCCGGAAACAAGAAACCCGTCCAGCGGCTGCTTGTTGCCGACCTCAACCTTGCGCCAGTGCAAAAATCGCTGGCTAATTTACAGCCTAACGATAAATTTCGCGGTATGACGTTAAGCGCCCTGGCGCGTTCCCTGTGTGATCAGGGTTTTGGCTATAACATGACGCGGGGATGTACATTAAAAGGCCGTGAGAAGGGCTATGACGGCGTTCTGAACGTTGGTCGGGTACAAAGTGCTGTTCTTGGCCTGGTGAACATGCGCACGCTGGCGAACCAGAACCACACAGAAAGCTTTTATTACGATGTATTTGCCAGTCTGTCGATGAACGGGCATCAGATTAAGGCGAAATATCAGACAACAGACGACGATCAGATAGACGAGAAAAAACGCCTGATTTCCGAAGCTCAGGCCGAGCATATTGCCGGGCGGGTTACGGGTAAGGACGCTATTGTTACTATCGCGACGACAAAGCCGGAAAACACGAAACCACCGCTGCCGCTTAACCTTTCCACGCTACAGCAGCTATGCGCAAAGCGATTTGGTTATTCTGCAAAAGATACGCTCGATGTGATGCAGGGGTTGTATGAAACTCACAAGCTTCTGACCTATCCACGTTCTGACAATCGCTATCTTTCAGATGAGCATTACTACCAGGCCGGAGATATTGCTGCCGCGATAGCGGCCACCGTACCCGAACTGGCGTCTGCGATCGCAGATATGGGTAAAGGCCAGAAGCACAAAGCCTTTAATGCCAGCAAGATTGAGGCGCACCACGCCATCATCCCGACGACAAAAAGCGGAGCCGGTATTCAGCTTAATGAAAAAGAGCGGAACGTTTATAACCTGGTGTCCGTCTACTTTATCGGGCTGTTCTACCCGGATGCGATCCGCAACAAGACGAAAATCCACTTTGATATTAAGGGGGATACTTTTACGGCCACACAGAGCGTTCTGGTACAAAAGGGCTGGGAGGCGCTAGGTAAGGATAGTGATGATGAGGACGAAACCGAAGATGCCGGAACGGATGGTTTTGATCTTTCATTGCTGAAATTTAATGACAGCGGCCTGTGTGAATCGGCAGACGTGGACAAGAAAAAGACTACACCACCTCGCTATTTCACAGAGTCAACCTTACTGGCCGCCATGACGAGTGCAGCAAAATTCATTGATGATCCGGCTCTCAGAAAGGCGCTGGAAGCGAAAGACGAGGGCAGCAGTGATCGTGGCAGTATCGGAACGGAAGCCACTCGCGCGGGCATTCTTGAGAAACTGGCGGCAAATACCGGGCTTATCTCCATCGAAAAAGAAAAGGGGTATTCGGAGCTGGTATGGAAAACCACAAAACAAGGCCAGGAGTTTTGCGCTGCACTGCCTCCTGAAATCACTAAACCGGATATCTCCGCTCTGTGGGCTGAAAAGCAGTCTCAGATCAAAGCCGGAGAGCTGACGGTTGAGGAGTTTATTAAGGAAAATGATGAGTATGTCCAGGGGTTAATCGACGAGCTGGACAGGAACGGAATTTCGATTTCTTCAAATGCCACGTCCTGCCCGGTCTGTAACAACGGTTTCCTGCGTAAACGTAAGGGGCAAAATGGCTTTTTCTGGGGATGCTCCTGCTATCCTGAATGCAAGACAACATTCCCGGACAAAGACGGCAAGCCGGATATGGAAGCAAAATCCAGATCAGAAGGTTCCATGTCCCGGCTCGAAGCCCCCTGCCCTTCATGTAGTAAAGAAATTATTATCCGGCCTAAAGGCTTTTTCTGTTCCGGGTGCGAGTTTAAAATCTGGTCTGAAGTGTCAGGAAAAAAACTGACACAAAATCAGGTTGAAACATTAATCAAAAAAGGTAAAACCGGAGAGATTAAAGGCTTTACCAGTAATAAAACCGGGAAAAAGTTTGACGCTGCAATTGTTTTGCAGGATAAAGCTACGGGTAAACTTGGGTTTCAGTTCAGTAAAAAATAAGGATTAACGCGATGAGTGAAAATGAAACATTTGATGCAACACGAAAGCTACTCCTGAATATTCGCTCTGTTCGTGTTTTTGCGCGAGAAACCAGCTTTGAACAACTGCTGGAAATGCAGGAAAAGCTTAATGCCGTGATCGAAGAACGCCGTGAAGAAGCAGAGCGTGAGGCAGCAGAACGCGCAGAACGCGAAAGAAAGCGCCAGGAGCTGCTCCAGCTGATCGCCGGAGAAGGTTTTTCACCGGAAGAACTGCTTGGCCTGTCCGAAGATGCGCCAAAAACACGGAAAAAGACGTTGCCAAAAGCGCCGCCTAAATATCAGTTTGACGAAAACGGCGAAACGAAATACTGGTCTGGCCGTGGCCGGACACCAAAACCAATCGACGAAGCATTAAAAGCTGGCCGTTCTCTTGATGAGTTTCTCATCAAAAAAGACGCTTCCAGCTCTGTTGGTGACGAACAGTAATCTAACAAGCCTCTGACACTGCGTCGGAGGCTTTTTTTTTAGCAAAAAGGGCGCGGGGGGTTATGGTGAAGAAATCTTTGGATATCTTCGCGGGGATAAGGGAAGTAGTCTCTGATATCTTTGGTTTCTAACTTACCAGTGCAGTGATACGTCTGAAAATAGATCCACTCAGCTATTGTTTTGTAGATGTGATTTCCCATGTTCGCACTTTGAGAACCATACTGCATGACTTGTGCATCCGGGTCGTTACACATTTCCGGCGGAGTGAGTACATGATATGTCCTGCATAACAGCGGGCGGTAATTGTAGATTGAGCATGTTCCCTTCTCAGACAAAAACGGACATTTTGACTCATGCCCGGTCGTAAGCGGGTTGTCTCTGGCAGTGAGTTTACTTGCTTGTGCAATATGTGTTGCCTCAAGCGCGGTTAAATGAACATCGATTTTACAGCACGAAGAGCACCCCTTTTGACAGGAGGTAAACGTGCTCACAAATTCTTTGTTAAAACGATCCAAAAAGGCGTACATCTGTTTTAACTTGAGGTAAATATTACCTGATTGAGTATTGAGTTTATTTATGAGTGCCTTTAACTCATCGAGATACTTATCAGGTACGGGTTTCAGATTGGTATGGCCGGGTAATGTATCGCCTGGCTCCAGGTGGATCACTGAGTTAGGTTTGATATCCATTGCTTTTGCTTCCTTTATTCTTCTCGCGCTGGTTGTTCTTTTGACACTAAAACAAGCGTCATTCAATGGCAAGGTATCAAGCCCAGCAGTAAATCACGCTTGCCAGCAAACCAGTTTCCTGCAGCCGGTTTGGCCGTTGATTTTTGCCAGCAATCTTACTCACTCGATACCCGCCTTGGGCTTGAAATTGCCAGCAAAAAAGATTGCCGCTAGCAAAGGTGTGGTTTATATTATCTGTATCGTACGATACAGATAATGGAGAAGCTTAATAGATGACTGAAAAAATCACTGACGAGGAACTGGCAGATTTGTTGGAGGCGCTCAAAAGAGCACATGGTATGGGCGTTTGTTCAAAGGCGGTTAAGCTGGCACAGCGTTGCGCTGATGTGTTCCCTGCTATTGTTGCAGAGTTACAGGAATATCGGAACGCCGCTAAGCGAACTTCAGCATGACAAGAGCCACGGAACGCGCTTACAGCGAGCTACAACAGGCGTTTGATTTCTATAACCAGCGCCTTTTTGACGGCGAACTCCCTGACTGTCTGATTACGTTCCAGCGCGGCAAGAACACAATGGGCTATTTCAGTTACAGGCGCTTTGTTGCTGCTGACGGCAGCGGCAGGATGATTGATGAAATCGCCCTCAATCCTGAATACTTCCCGGTGTACCCGCTTATTGAAGTCATGCAAACGCTGGTTCATGAGCAGTGCCATATGTGGCAGTACCACTACGGCAACCCGTCGCGTAAGACGTACCACAATGCGCAGTGGGCGCCAAAAATGGAAAGTATCGGACTTATGCCCTCCTCCACCGGGAGACCTGGTGGTGCGAAAGTCGGCCAGAAGATTAATGACTATCCGATCCCTGGTGGCCGCTTCCAGCGCGTCACACTGGAACTGTTCCAGGGGCAATTTGCTTTGAGCTGGTTTGATCGCTTCCCTGTCCAGGTCGAACAACAAAAAGATATGACCGCCGTAATAGAGCAATGGCGCGAAACGCTTGCTCTGGCGCATCAAAATGCTGAGGCCGGGATTGATATAGAAGCGGTGCTTTCTATGGCTCTGCTGCCGTCAGTGTCACCGCAGAACGGGAGCCATTCAGATGATATGGCCGGGAGCAATGACAATGATTTGTCAGTTGCAGCATTTGAGGACAAGCCAAAACGAAATAAAGTTAAATATCAGTGTCGCGGGTGTGGCGCTGCCGTGTGGGGCAAAGCCGGACTGAATATTGAATGCGGCGATTGCGAGCTGGCTTTCATCGAAAATTAATTGCCAGCAAATTTTCCCGGTCACATCTGTTGGCCAGTGTTTTTTTGCCAGCAAAGTTTCTTCCCGGGTTCGCGCCGGCAGCGCAAAAATGACAGCAAAAGAGGGGTATCATGGGGCATTACACAATCAGAACGAATGACGACGAAGATCAGGCCATTAAAAAGGCGCAGGAAGCGACCGGACAGGCATCAGCCAGCAAAACCTTTATGACGGCTATCCTTGAGCTTCAGCGTAACAGAGACGAGATGGCGCAGCTACGGCGTGAACTGGCGCAGGAAAAAGCGCGGAGTCAGGAGCTGGTATCATCGGTAAAACAATTCCGTTCCAGCCTGAACAATCTGTTTGATCTGGCTGACAACCCTTAAATAACAAGGAGCGAAACGTGCATACCACAAATGCGATTATCCTGTGCCTGGTGTCATATCCCTGCATCGTTGCATGGGTTATCTATAAAAACAGATTTGTCGATTACTTGTTTTTAACTCTGCTTGCTTGTTTGGGGAGCATTTTTTCAGTCGTATTGTATAAACAGCCCGACTACTCATTGACCATATATCAGGCCGTTGCTGTCGGCTATGCTGCCGTGATCATGCCAACGGTGTTAGTTTTGAGTGTCGTTAATATCTTCATGGGAAAAGCAGAGAGAACGTGCAAATGAATACACTGGCTGCACTGGAAAATACGTTTCGTGATATGAGAAAGCATGGCTGCCAAACAGTCATGGTCACGCAGTCTTTAGCTGATTTTGGCCGCTACAGCTATAAACCGCGCCCTGCATTTCAGGACTGGATCGAACGGCTGAAGACTGGCGAACGTCTGCCGCGAGGCCGTTACTTTGTTGGCAAGAAGCCTGGTGGCCGCCTGGTGCTCATTGATGAATTGGGGGGAACATGGACAGAAAAAGTAACAGTGATTCATACCAACGCTGGATGATAGAGAAGGCTGACAAAAGGGAAAGGACGCAAATCAGTATGTCGTTCGTAAAGATGAAGGACGTACTTTTTAACGTGCTGGCTATCGGTACTGTTTTAGCAGCCCTGGTGGTGATCTTTTATGAAGTGCAAAGCAGCTTATAAATTGATGGCCGTTGACAATGAATGTCATACTACCTGACCGGGCAATGCCGGAAGATTTCTTTCACGGGTGATGGTTTGTGATCCCGGCATTGTTCCGGCG